>UQVV01000065.1 GCA_900544635.1 uncultured Cloacibacillus sp.
GGGCCGGGGAGACTGAGCTGCGCGTCGGCAACATGGGCAGCAGCATCAAGCCCGCGATGGTCGTGCTTGCGCACGAGATGGGCTACTATAAGGACGAAGGGCTCGACGTAAAGCTCATGCAGATATCGAACCTCAACGAGGGCGTGACTGCGCTTCAGCTCGGCAAGCTCGACATACTGCCGCTCGGGGTCATTCCATCGCTGACCTACGCCGCGAAAGGCGCGGAGCTCGTAATCTACGGCGGGACTATAGCCGAGGGCTGCCAGGGGGTCACTCTGCCGGAGAATAAGGACAAGTACCGCGACATAAAAAATTTCAAGGGCAAGAGGGTCGCCGTCCACCGTCCCGAGACGGGGCAGATGATAATGCGCGCGAAGATGCGCGAGGCCGGCCTCGACCTTGAGAAGGATGTGGAGATAATACAGCTCGACGGCTTCCAGGCGATTATAGAGGCCGTCTCGAAGGGCATGGCCGACATAGGCTTCGTGAACAGCGGCTTCGGCCTCATCGCCGAGAAGCGCGGCCTCGCGATAGCCTTCAACATCAAGGAGGTCGCGCCGAACGCGGTCTGCTGCCGTCAGACCGCTTCGCGCGAGGTCTTTGAGACGAAGCGCGGCGCGCTGGTCAGGTTCCAGCTCGCCAACCTGCGCGCCTACAAGCTGATGCGCGACGCCCCCGATACCGCCGTCGCGAAGCTCACAGCCTTCTCCGGCCAGCCGGAGGACTACGTCAGATACTGCCTCTACTCCGAGGTCATGGTGATAACGATGGACCCCGCGGTGAACAGGATAAAGGATTTCTACAAGGTCATGGAGGCCAACGGCGACCTGCCAAAGGGCTATAAGGCGGACGTCTCGGACAACGTCGATTCTGGCGTCTACAGAGAGGCGCTCGACGAGGCGATGAAGCGCTGGCCCGACTGCGAATATTTCAAGAAAATGGACGCGGAGTTCGCCGCCAATAATCTTTAGCGTCATGGATGCGCCCTTCGCCGTCGAAGCGGAAAATATATTTTTCAGCTACGCCTCGGAGCTTCCCGTGCTCCGGGGCCTTTCCATGCGCGTCGAGCGCGGCTGCTTCGCCTGCGTGCTCGGCCACAGCGGATGCGGCAAGAGCACGCTGCTGAACCTCGTCATGGGGCTTTCGCGCCCGTCGTCCGGCGTCGTAAAAATCAACGGCGCGGAGGCCGAAGGGCCCGGGACGGACAGGGCGATAGTTTTTCAGGACTGCTCGCTTTTCCCGTGGATGACGGCGCAGGAGAACGTCGCCTTCGCGATACGCCACGCGCGTAAAATTACGAAACAGGCCTCGGCGGCGCTCGCGGCGGATTTTCTGTCGCAGGTCGGCCTTTACGAGAGCCGCGGCAAATATCCGAACCAGCTCTCCGGCGGCATGAAGCAGCGCGTCGCGATAGCGCGCGCGCTCGCGATGGACTCCGAGATATGGCTTTTCGACGAGCCGTTCAGCGCGCTCGACCCGCAGATGCGGCGCTCGCTCCAGTCGCTCGTCTCCGGCCTCGCGAAGTGCGGGCGGCCGCGCACGGTGCTATTCGTCACGCACAACGTAGACGAAGCCGTGACGCTAGGCGAGCGGATACTCTTCATGAACGGCGGCGTTATAAGCGGGGACTTCGAAGTGCCCTTCGGCTACCCGCGCGTACCGGAGGAGATAGCGGGCACGCAGGAGTATTTCTCGCTCGTCAGCCGCCTCGCGGAGCGCTTCTGCGACGCGGGGCGCGCTGAGGAGGCGAGACAGTGAAGCGCTCCGTCCTCATAACGCAGTCGGCCCTCGCCGCGCTGCTGGCGCTCGTGCTTTACAACAGCCGCGGGGCGCTCTCCGGCTGCGCGATGTACGTCGCCGCGCTAGCGCTGATAGAGTGCTTCTACGCCGCGCACGTGATGCGCCGACGCGAGGCTGCGGCCCAGTGCTCCGCGATAGCCTGCGCCGCGATTTTCGCGCTCGCCGCGTGGGAGCTCTCCGCCGTGAACCTGAAGATAGCGAACCCGATACTTCTGCCGCCGCCGCGCGACGTCTTCCAAGCCTTCTGGGACTGCCGCGGGCTGATGGCGCGCGGGATATTCTCGTCGCTCGCGCTGCTCTGCGCCAGCATGGCGATCGCGCTCGCGGCGGGCGTGACGCTCGGCCTCTTCACGGGGATGTCGCCGTTCCTGCGCGGCGTCTTTCTGCCAATCGCGAAGGTGCTCAGCCCGATACCGCCCGTGATATACAGCCCCTACGCCGTGGCGCTGATGCCGACCTTCCGCAGCGCCGCCGCCGCGATAATCATCCTCGGCATATTCTGGCCGACCTTCATGGGGATAATCAACCGCGCGGCGTCGATGGACAGGCGGATAATAAATTCGGCGCGGGCGCTCGGCCTGACGCGCTCCGAGATGATTTTCCAGATAATGATGCCCTACCTCTTCCCCGGCATAATGGCCGGCCTGCACGTGACGCTCTCGACCTCGTTCCTGCTGCTCACGATGGCGGAGATGATGGGCGCGTCGAGCGGCCTCGGCTACTTTATAAAAAATTACTCCGACTACGCGAACTACACCAACGTCATAGCCGGAATAATACTCATCGGCATCGTCGTCAGCCTGCTGAACGCCCTGCTGAGCTACTCGGAGAAGAAACTCGTGCGCTGGAAGGAATGAGGCGCGCGGGATTTCGAAGGAAATAAATAAAAACCGGAATGAAAGGCGGTATGAAACAATGAAAAAAGTTGTTATGCTCGACGGCGCGGCCGGGACAAGCCTGTGGGAGAAGGCGACGGACAAAGTCCCCGTATGGCGCTACAACATCGAGAACCCGAGGATAGTGCGCGAGCTCAACGAAGAGTACGTCGAGGCGGGCGCGGACATCATACTGGCAAACACCTTCGCCGCGAACGGCGCGGAGGTCGCGCGCTCAAGCTCCTACACGGTCGAGCAGGTCGTCAGGACGGCTATGAAAATCGCGCAGGACGCCTCGAACGGCCGCGCGAAGGTCGGCCTCGCGGCGGGGCCGCTGACGGGGCTGCTCAAGCCCTTCGGCAAGATATCGCGCGAAGAGGCCAAGGATATGTACGAGGAGCTTATCGGCGCGGGAATGCAGGAGAAGCCCGACCTCATCTACCTGCTGACCTTCATGGACCTCGAGATGCTCAAGATAGCCGCCGAAGCCGCCTCGCACTACGACGTGCCGCTGCTCTGCTCCATGAGCTTCATGGGCGCGAACAAGAACGGCGTGCGCGCGAAGATTTCGCGCACGATGATGGGCAACACGCCTAAGGACATCGTCGAGGGGCTCAAACCCTACAATCCCGCCGCGGTCGGCCTCAACTGCTCGCTCGGCCCCGTCGACGCGCTGCCGGTCATCGCCGACTTCAAGGCCGTCACGGATCTTCCGATAATCTTCAAGCCCAACGCCGGAGCGCCGATGGCGCAGGACGACGGCACATTCAACGCCGCCTTCGACATCGAGACCTTCGCAGACGACGTTCTGCCAGCGGTGGACATGGGCGCGACCTACATAGGCGGCTGCTGCGGCACGAACGCGGCCTACATCAAGCGCCTCGCCGAGAAAATCAAGGCGAAGCTCGCCGCCGAGGAAAACGCGTAGACAATCCCCTAAGAGCACGAGAAAAGCCGGAGCTTCAGCGAGCTCCGGCTTTTTTGCGTTTTTCCTTAAATTCTGCGCCGCCGCGCGCGGCTTCGCTAGAACCTCAGCTCGAGCAGCTTCAGCCCCGCGTCCTGGAAAAGTCCCGGGATTTCGCGGCGCGCGCGCACCTTGCGGATGAATATCGCGAGGTTGCGCGGCTGGCTGAACTCCGGCGAAGCGTCGGTGTATACGGGGTTTTTGCTGCCGACTATGTCGAAGACCTTCCATTTGCCGTCGGTATCGACGAAGTAGCCCTTCGAGCGCACAACGTCGTCGGGCAGCTTGTTTAGTATCTCCTTGAATTTTTCCGGGTCGCCCTCCCAGAAGACGCTGAGCGAGGCGAGGTTGTCCGGCGGGGCCATGTGCGGCGTCGCGTTGGCGAGCACGTCGTCGATGAACTTTTCCCACGCCTCCGCCTCCGGTATCTCCGCCATTTTTTCGTCGGCTTCGTCTGAGCGGAAGAGGCTCCACGGCACGTTGCCGAACGACGCGCGCGTTATCTGCGCCGTCGGGTTAAGCTCGTGCAGGTGCTTTTCGAGAGCGTCGGCCTGCTCCTGCGTCACGAGGTCCGTCTTGTTGATGATGAGCTGCGTCGCCGCCTCCGTCTGCTTGATGACGGCGTTGAAGAGGTCGAGCCAGTCCTCGAAATGCTCCGCGTCTATCACGCAGATGTTGCCCGCGAAGCGGTAATAGTCGTGCAGCATACCGTGACCGAGGTCCTTCTTCATGTCCGTCGTGTCCGCGACGCCGCTCGCCTCGACGAGCAGCACCGTCGGCCTGAAATCCTTGAGTATCGTGTAAAGTCCGCGCAGGAAGTCGCCTTTCGCGCAGGCGCAGAATATCGAGCCGCGGCTTATCTCGATTATTTCAAGGCCGTTTTTGCGCACCACGTCGCCGTCGACGCCGGCCTTGCCGAATTCGTTCATGAGGACGGCTACGCGCTCGTTCTCGGGGTGCGTCTCAAGCAGATGCTTCAGCAGCGTCGTCTTGCCGCTTCCCAGAAATCCCGACAAAAGATAAACCTTGCATTTATTCTCGTCCATTGGCTGTTCGTCCCTTCCGTCCGTTTTTTCAAAGACTAGCACATAGCCGCGCGATCCGCAACGGAGCGCCGCGCGCCGCTATATCCAGCCGACCTTGTGCTTGAGCAGCTGGAGCTGCTCCTCGTACCACTCGCGCGGGTGCTTCAGCACGCCCTCGGCGAACTCCTTCGGCACCTCGTCGCCCATCTTGTAGAGCTCGAGCTTCGCCCAGTAGAGCATCGCCTGCCATAGCGGGCGCTTCGCTTCGTTGACGAGGCGCTTCGCGACGTTGAAGCATATCCCCGCGTGATACCAGTCCTTCTTACGGCAGTTGAGGACGCCCATGATGCTGAAGGCGAGGCCGCCGCCCTGAAGGCCGTCCTCCCACTCTGTGTGCATGATGTTGTATATCTTGCCCATGCGCTGCAAATGCACCTCGGCCTCCTTGTAGCGTCCGAGCAGCATGAGGCAGAAGGCCGCCTTCGCGAGCGCGAGGCCGAGGCCGCGGAAGAGCGAAACGGACTCGCCAATGTTGACGCAGTTCTCGAAGAGCGCGAGCGCCTCCTTTATCTTTTTCTGCGCGAGCAGCGCATCGCCGCGGAAATGCTCGGCCGCTATGAGGCAGACGGTGTAGTTGCAGCCCTTTTCCTCGAGCTTCTCGAACACCGAGGTGGACATCAGCAGATACCTATCGGCCTCGTCGTACTGCGCGAGCAGGATGCGCGATATCCCCATGAAGCGCAGCGCCGTCCCCTCCCACTTGCGCATGCCGGCCTTTTTCGTGTAGTCCCAGAGCTTCTGCGCGCAGAAGGCGAGGTGCTTCGCGTCGTCGCACTGTATAGCGAGGTAGCACATCTGCACTCCGGCCTTGACCACCGGCTCCGGCTCGCCTATCGCGAGCGCCTTGCGCACCGCGGCGCGCAACATGTACTCCGCGTCGTCGTAGCGGCAGCTCCACCAGAGATAGCCGCCCTTCAGGATATAGAGGTCGCGCTCGAGCCGCAGCAGCTCCGGGCTGCCGCCCTCGGTGCGGAAGAGGCGGTCCATTATCGCCCATGCGTCGGCCATCGCCTTCTTCGTGTAGTTCGAGTCGTCGATGGTCGGGATGTAATACATGAGGTCCTGGTCTACGAGCGTCGGGAAGACCTCGTGGACCGCCATGAAGTACAGGTCGAGCTCGCGCACGCGCCAGTAGAGCTCCTTGAGGTGCATCCGCGCCTCGTGGCAGTGATAGTAGAGGCGCGCGCAGGTCTTTCTGTGGCGGTACTGAAGGCGCGCCGGCGCGGCGGCCTCGAGTATCTCGACGTTCTTCGTGTGCAGCGCCGTCCTGCGCGAGACGGACATGCCCTCGAGCAGCGCCTCGCGTATCTTCGTATGAGTGAAGTAGTAGAGCACGTCGCCCTCGTCCGCCTCCTGCTCGCGCAGGAAGCCGTGGAGCCGCAGGTCGTTGTAGAGCTTCGAGACGCGCAGCGGCGACATCGCGAGCACCTGCGCTATCTCCTTCATCGAGGCGCACTCGGGGCAGACGGCTATCGCTTCGAGGAAAAGGCGCTCGTCGTCGCCGAGCAGCTCAATCATGGAGACGTAGGTGTTTTTATAGGGCGAGCCGTCGCCGATCATCCCGTCCGATTTGTACTTGAGCAGCTCGCGGATGAAGTAAGGGTTGCCCTCCGTCTGCATGTAGACGTCGTGAACGCGCTCGTCGGTCCAGTCCTCGCCGGGGGCCATCTCGTGGCAGATGCGCCCCGTCTCTTCGAGGTTGAAGCGGCGCAGCGTCACCTCGAACTTTTCAAAGGGCTCGTCGGCAAGCGCCGTCCGCAGCATGAAGGCGGGGCGGATTTCCTCGAAGCCCGTGACGAGCATGTTGAGCGGCGCGCTGCCGTCGCACATGATCGACTCGATGATGTTCCACGAGGCGTCGTCCATCCACTGAAGGTCCTCAATCACGAGCAGCCGTTTGATGTCGCCCGACGGCTCGGAGACGCTCTGGTGGATCAGCTCGGCTATATACGAGTAGCTCAAATCGGAGAGGGATTTTATATTTTCCTGCTGCGAAAGCGAGATGTGCAGAGATTTCAAAAGGCGCATAATAGGCGCGAGCGGGTAGGACTTCTCCTCCTGCCAGCAGGCGACCGAGAAGCATTCCCAGCCGCGCTCCGCGAGGCACGAGGTTATCTCGTTTATGAAGACCGTCTTGCCTATGCCCTGCTCGCCCCAGACCATGCCGCAGAGCGAACGTCCTTCGACGGAGCCGGAAAAGAAGTCGAGCATCTTCATTATCTCGTCGTTGCGCGCGAGCGGGTTGTCCTCGCCGCCCGGCGACGACGGCCGTATCGCGGGCCCTTCGCTCTTGCGCCGCATCAGCGTCGAAATGTCCGAGAGGTCGGCCTCGATGCCGAAGTCGCTCTCTATTCTGCTCGAGAAGGCGCGCGCCGCGTCGACGGCCTTGATTTTCTGATTCGTCTTGATATAGAGGCGCACGAGCTCGCCGTGTATCTTCTCGTCGTAAGGCTCGCACTCGGAGAGCCTTTCGTAGCAGAGCAGCGCGTCCTCGAAGCGGTTCTGCGCGAAGCCTGCGAGCTGCGTCTGCGCGCGCTTCTTCAAATTCTTGACGAGCAGGTTGTGATAGTGCTGGCGCTTCGGCAGCAGCCAGTCGCTGAACGCGCCCCAGTCGTCCACGTCCGCCGAGTCCATGAACGGACGGCAGAGCTCCGAAATGTCGTTCCAACCGAGAGAGTCTATGCGCGGGATGAGATCCACGTCGCGCTCTATCTTCACGTTGTCGCCGATGGAGATGACGCCGCCCGCAATGTTCACGTGCAGAACCTTTTTTATGCAGCTCACCGCGTTGCTGAGATTGCGCCGCGCCTTTTCGAGAGTTTTATCGGACCACAGATATTCGCATATTTTATCCTTCGACATGCTCTTTTCTTCCACGAGCATGAGCGCGAGAATCTGCGCTTTTTTGAATGTGAAGATATACGGCGTCCCGTCCACAAAAAGTTCCGGCCTTCCAAGCAGCCGCGCCTTGTATTTCATCTTATCCCGCCTTTACCTTCGTTATGCCGATATTTTACGCTTTAACCAAATACACCGCCACCTTTTGACGAAACCGCGCGATAAAAAATATGCAAAAAACGCAGTTTGACTCCCTCGCACAAGGACGCTGCAAAAATATCTTTTTATATTTTTTGCATAAGTTTTATGGCGCGATGTTAGTATAATTGGCGTTTCTACAACGCTTTTTAATGCGTATAATGACGAAATAAATACGAAAGAGAATCGAGGTGAGTTTTCGCGTCATCGAGCCCGTCAGTATGAGGGATGCGGGGCTCCGAGTGCGTTTATCCGCCGGTCAACCGCCGGCCGTTCTATCGACGATAAGGAGTGATATCTGTGAGTGAGCTTAATAATAACGAGATAAGCAATGAACTGAATCAGGACAAAAAATGGCTGAAGATGCCGCACACGTACATCGTAATCTTCGCGATCATAGCCTTCGCCACCTTGCTGACGTGGCTGATTCCGTCCGGAACCTTCGAGCGCGCCTTCAACGAGTCTGTCGGAAGGACGCTCGTCGTACCCGACACCTTCAAAATAGTCGAGCACACGCCGGTCAGCATTCCGAGAATGTTCATGGCTATCTACGACGGTATGGTTCACGCGGCCGACATCGTCTTCTTCACGTTCTTCTCTTACGGTTTTATGGTACTGCTCATAAAGGTCGGAGCCTTCGACGCGGGCGTCGGCGCTATGCTGCGCAAGCTTGAGACGAAGGTCCACTGGGCCATGCCGCTCATAGCGATCGCCTTCTCGCTCACCGGCTTCGCCTTCGGTCTCTGGGAAGAGGTCTACGGCTTCATACCGGTCTGCATGGCAATCTCGGTCGCGCTCGGCTACGACCCGCTCTACGGCCTTATCGCCGTCATAGGCGGAATGTCGACGGGTTACGCCCCCGCGGCAATCAACCCGTACACTGTCGCCATCGCGCAGAGCATCGCGGAGCTGCCGCTCTTCTCTGGCTCGGCCTTCCGCATCGTCTGCTACATAGTTTTCCTCGTCGTCTTCCTCATTCAGATG
>UQVV01000066.1 GCA_900544635.1 uncultured Cloacibacillus sp.
ATACGGAAATCATCGTGAAGGCTCCGCGCCGCCTCTTCGTCGCGGGAATGGGCGACGCGCTCGCGACGTGGCTCGAAGCGCAGGCCTGCGAGTGCTCCGACTCCCCGAACTACATAGGCTCAGGCATGCGCCGCTGCAAGGCGGGCATGGCGATAGCGAAGGCGAGCTGGGATATACTTTTCGAAGACGGCGAAAAGGCGCTCATGGCGCTCGACAGCGGAGTAGTCACCGAAGCCTTTGAAAACGTCGTCGAAGCGAACACGCTGCTCTCCGGCCTCGGCTTCCTCAACACCGGCCTCGCGACGGCGCACGGAATACACTCCGGCCTCACGGTGCTGCCAGAGACGCACAAGTACCTCCACGGCGAAAAGGTTGCCTTCGGCATAGTCTGCCAGATGGTGCTCGAAAACACTCCTGCGGAGACCGTCGACAAGGTCATGCGCTTCATGGTCGCCATCGGCCTGCCCGTCACGCTCGCCGATCTCGGCGTCGCGGCGGAGCGCGACAAGGTGCTCGCGATAGCCGAAAAGACGGCGAACGGCCCGCTCATCCACCAGGAACCCTTCGCCGTGACGACGGAGCGCGTCTACGGAGCCATCATCGCGGCAGACGCCCTCGGCAGAAAATATAAAGGGCTGTAGTTTTTTTCAAAACTATACATAAACAACTTAATTGAGGAGGAACTAAGTTCACCATGAAAAAGCATCTTGTTTTTCTTCTGTTCGCCATGCTGATACTCGGCGTAAGCGCCACGTCGAGCGAAGCGAAGCCCGAGTTCACGCTTGAGTTCGGACACATCCAGAACCCCGGACACGCGCTCGCGATAGCGCCTGAGGAGTTCAAGGCTATGGTCGAAGAGCGCACCGGAGGCAGGGTCAAGGTCAACCTCTATCCTTCCAGCCAGCTCGGCTCCGCCCGCGAGATGATGGAGCAGGTAACGATGGGAACGCTCGACATGACCTGCTGCGACACGGCAGACTGGGCCGCGGCGCTCAATATACCGCAGCTTGCCGTATTCAACATGCCATTCCTTACTAAAGACCTTGCGACTCAGGCGAAGCTCATAAACGATATCGTCTCCGTCGAAGTACCTAAAATGCTTGAAGGTTCAAACGTCCGCCTGCTCATGACCTACTCGAACGGAATCCGCCAGCCGCTTCTCAAGACGAAGCCCATCACGAAGCTTGAGGACATCAAGGGTATAAAGATGCGCACCGCAGAGACGCCGCTCTATGTCGACCTCTGGAACTGCCTCGGAGCCAGCACCGTCACCTCCGCGTGGAGCGAAGCCTACACGCTTCTCCAGCAGGGAGTCGCCGACGCCGTTGAAGCCGACGTAACCGGCCTCATCAACCAGAACCTTCAGGAGCAGGCGAAGTACTTCTCGAAGATAGGCCACCTGGGAGCCATCTACTGCGTGTTCATGAACAACGACAAATGGAACTCGATGCCGAAGGACCTTCAGGATATAGTCCAGCAGTGCGCCGACGAGAGCCAGGCCAAGCAGCTGAAGGACCGCAGCGCCTCCGACGCGGCCGCCGAGAAGGTAATGGCCGAAGCGGGCGTAGCGATCAACGAAGTCACCCCCGAAGAGCGCGCGAAGATGAAGGACGCCTGCCAGCCGATCTACGACACCTACGCGAAGGAATACAACCTCGGCGCGCTCATCGACTCGATGCTCGCCCTCAACAACTAATCCGCACTCCTGACAGCAATCCCGCGCACGCGCGTGACGGAAGCCCCGCCGCGCGTGCGCTTTCCGCAAATAAGAGGTGAAATCATTGAAAACCCTGCTGAAGATAGACAGGGCGATAGAGAACCTCCAGACATGGTTCTGCGCCCTGATGTTCATTCTGATATTGATTTTTGGCAGCCTCCAGGTATTCGGCCGCTTCGTGCTCCATTCGTCGCCGCCGTGGACGGAAGAGGCGATGCGCTTCTGCGGAATCTATCTGACCTTCATAGGCTCCGCGCTTACGGTCCGGGTCGACGGCCACGTTTCCGTAGACATCCTCATAAGCTTTATGAAGGACAACAAATCCCGCGCCGTGCTCTTCATAATCGGAAGGCTGATATGCGTGATATTCCTCATCATGTTCTTCCCCGGCGCCATGACGCTGGTCTCGAAGAGCTTCAATTCGCTCGGCGCGGCTATCAGGATACCGTACGCCTACATCTACGCTGCGGCCCCGCTGGGAATAATCATGATGCTCTGCGCTTACGCGAGCGCCATTCCCCAGCTTGCGAAAGAATACCGGGAGGGTAAAAGATAAATGATTGAGATATCTCTAGTTACGCTTCTGATTTTCCTCGTGCTGGGCGTGCCGGTCAGCTTCGCAATCGGCCTTTCCGGGCTGCTCGCGATTATGTTCGGAAGCGAAATCCCGGCCTTCATGGCGGTGCAGCAGGCCATACGCGGCATGAACTCCTTCTCGCTCATGGCGGGCCCGCTCTTCATACTCGCCGGCGAAATCATGGGAGCTGCGGACCTTTCCGCGAGAATTCTTGATTTCTGCCGCGCCTGCGTATCCTCGGTGCGCGGCGGCATGGGAATGGTCTCCGTCCTCGCGAACATGATATTCGCGGGAATTTCCGGCTCCGGCGCGGCTACGATGAGCGCCGTCAGCACGCAGACCGTCCCCGAGCTTAAGAAAGAGGGCTACGACCACGGCTTTATCGCCTCGATGATAGCCGGTTCCGGAGCGCTCGCGCCGATAATCCCGCCGAGTACGAACATGATAGTCTACGCCTCGCTGACGGGCTTCTCCGTCGGAAAGCTCTTCATGGGCGGCCTGATGCCAGGCATCATCATCGGTATATGCCTGATGATGATGTGCTACTGGTACGCGAAGAAGTACGACGTCGACCGCGGCAGCGGAGCGTTCAGCCTTCGCCGCGTCGCGAAGGCGTTCTTAAAATCGTTCTTCGCGCTCATCACGCCGGTCATCATCCTTGCGGGAGTCGTCACGGGCTTCTTCACCGCGACGGAGTCCAGCATCGTCGCCTGCATCTACGCGCTGATCTGCGGCTTCTTCATCTACCGCACGCTCAAAATAGGCGACCTGATGGGGATATTCAAGCGCGCCGCTTCTTCGTCAGCGATGCTCATGATGATTATGGGTATATCGAATATATATTCCTATATATTTGCGCGCGAGAACGTCACGCCTATGGTGGAGGAGTTCCTGCTCTCGATAAGCAGCAGCCCGTCTGTGCTCGTCTTCATAATCATCGTGATGATGCTCATCATCGGATGCTTCATGGAGACGCTCGCGGCGACCGCGGTCATACTGCCGACTCTCTATCCGATAGTCATGCACATGGGCGTAGACCCGCTGCTCTTCGGAGTCCTGTTCTCGATATCGACGGTCGTCGGCGCTCTGACGCCTCCTGTCGGGCTGTATCTGTTCCTGTCGATGAACATAGCGCAGGCGACGTTCAAACAAGCTATAAGCTACACGGGGCCGGTCGTGCTCATAATCCTGGCGGTAATGCTGCTTATGTGGTTCTTCCCGCCGATCGTCACCTTTGTTCCTAACCTGCTTATGGGAGCTTAGGCAAAAGAGGAGTTTTTTATATGAAGCTAACTGTAGAAACGATACGCGTAAAAGATATGCGCTTCGGCGAGGAGACCTGCCTCAGGGACGGAGTCCTCTTCGTGAACAAGGAAGACATACTCGCCTTCGCGCAGCACGAGACGTGCTTTGAAACGCTGAAAATCGACATAACATATCCCGGCGATTCTACGCGTATCATCAACGTCGTGGACGTCGTGCAGCCGCGCTGCAAGGTCTCCGACAACATCGACTGGCCCGGCGTGCTGACGGACGACTACGAGATAGCCGGGAGCGGCGTGACGCGCGCCGTCGAGGGCGCGGGAATAGTCCTCTGCCAGAACGACACCTACTGGTCGAGAAAGTGGGGCTCCTTCGACATGAGCGGGGAGTGCGCCGCGATAAACCCATACGCGAAGATGCCGGAGCTCGTCATCGAGCCTATGGCCCCCGAGGACGCGGACTTCCGCGAGTACCGCGAGGCGCTGCGCAGGATAGGCTTCAAGACCAGCGTCCTGCTGGCGCGCGTCACGCTCGGACAGGCTGCAGATTCGTCGGAGACCTTCGACAACGAGACGCAGTATCCGGACCTTCCGAGCATCGCCTATTCGTACCAGATATATTCGAAGCAGTACGACACGCAGAACTACCGCGAGCCGATGCTCTACGGCAACGCCGTGCCCGACACCTTCCCGCTCGTCATGCAGCCTACCGAGGTGCTCGACGGCGCCATATCGCCCTGCGGCGGCTTCCGCTGCGTGACGACCTACGAGATTCAGAATCATCCCGTCATCGTGGAGCTCATGCGCCGCCACGGGAAGGATTTGAACTTCGCCGGAGTCCTGATAACGGTCACGTCGGTCGAGGCGAAGCACAGAAACCTCGTCTCGAAGATGGCGGCGAGCCTTTTGAAAAACGTCCTGCACGCAGACGGAGTCATAGTCACAAAGGGCGTCGGCGGAGCCTCGACGCTCTGCGTCGGCGCGATAGCGAGCGAGGCGGAAAAGCTTGGCATCAAGGCCGTGCCGATAATCCAGATACTGAACGGCAAGAGCAACCTCGAAGTCGAGTGCATGATAAGCGAGCCGAACGTAGATTCGATAGTCTGCTCCGGCACCTACTACCACAACTTCACGCTTCCGCCGGTCAAGACGCTTCTCGGCGGCCCGCAGGACGCGCTTTACCTGAGCGGCGACGACGGCGTAATCGGAGGGCACAAGATAGCCACCGGCGACCCGGCGATAGGGCAGGTACGCTCGACGTACATGAAGCAGGTCGGCCTCATGAGCCAGGTCGGTTACTCATACGGCAAGGCCGTGGATTATTAAAGGATGTGCAGCGTTATGGAACAGAAAAAATGGCGGGTCGTCTGCTATATAAACCAGTTCTTCGGCCAGATCGGCGGAGAGGAGATGGCCCACGTCGGCTTTTCCGTAAAGCATGAGGCCGTAGGCCCGGCCAAGCTCTTTCAGAATCTTTTGAAGGACAGCTGCGAGGTAGTCGCGACGGTGATATGCGGCGACAACTACTTCGCCGATGACACGGCGCGTTCGACCGCCGAGGGGCTCGCCATAGTCCGAGAGCTGAAGCCCGACCTCTTCATCGCGGGGCCTGCCTTCAACGCGGGACGCTACGGCATCAGCTGCGGCAATATGGCCTCCGCTGTCGCGCGTGAGCTGCATATACCGACAGTAACTGGGATGTACCCCGAGAACCCGGCCGTCGACCTTTTCAGGAAAGACACCTACATCGTCAAGACCGGCATAATGTCGTCGCAGCTCCGCAACGTCGCGCCGGTCATGGCGAGCATAGGCCTGCGGCTGCTGACCGGCGAACGCATCGGGAGCGCCGCCTCCGAGGGCTACATCATCCGCGACATAATACTCAACGAGGAACAGCCGCAGAACGCAGCGCAGCGCGCCATCGACATGGTGATGAAGAAAATCAAGGGCGAGCCCTTTGAAAGCGAGCTGCTCCCGCCGAAATTCGACATCGTCGAGCCGGCGCCGCCCGTCGCCGATATTACGAAGGCGAAGCTCGCGCTCGTCTCCGACGGAGGGCTTATCCCAGAGAGCAACCCCGACAAGCTGAAGCCGAACGGAAGCACCACGTGGGGACATTACGATTGGGACAAGCTCATAGCGGAGCCGCACTTCGTAATACACAGCGGCTACGACGGCACGTGGGTTATGGAAAATCCATACCGCCTCTTCCCAGTCGACGTGCTGCGCGAAGCCGTCGCCGAAGGCAGGCTCGGCGAGCTCGAGCCCGAAGTCTACGTCGCAACCGGCAACTGCGCCTCCGTCGCCGCCTCGAAGGAAAAGGGCCGCCAGATAGCGCAGGCGCTTCTCGCGAAGGGCGTGAACGCGGTCATACTGACCTCCACCTGAGGCACGAGCACTCGTTGCGGGTCAACGATTGTAAAAGAAATCGAGCGCGTAGGCATACCGGTGACGCAGATCTGCGCCGTCGTCGACATCGCGGGCTCGGTCGGAGCGTCGCGCATCCTTCGCGGATTCGCGATAACCTGCCCCGTCGGCAACCCGAACCTCAGCGAAGAGGACGAAAAGACCTGCCGCCGCCGCTACGTCGACAAGGCCCTGGAAATGCTTGCGGAGCCCGGCGTCAGAGGGAAGGTCACGGACCTCATCTAACGGCGCGTATTTCACGGCGCGGCAGACTAAATTAGGTTTGCTCCTGAGCCGCCGGATAGTAAAATAGATAAAACCCGACCAACAGGAGCGAACCTATATGAACGAAGATATATCAAGCAAGGCGTTTTACAGCCGTATACAGGAAAAACTGGAATCTCTCTCCAAGATGGAGCGCAAGACGGCGGAGTGCATGGCGGAAAACCAGGACAAGCTGATCTACGCCTCCATCACGGAGCTGGCCGAGCTCGCGGGAACCAGCGAAGCCACGGTGACGCGGGTCTGCACGAAGCTCGGCTACTCCGGATTCCAGGCGCTGAAGGTCAGCGTAGCGCGCGAGCTGGTGAGCCAGCAGGAAAAGATACACGAAGACCTCAAGGCCGACTCGCCGCCCGAAATGATAATCGACAAGATATTTTCGAGCGCGATACACACGCTGACCATGACGCGCAAGGCGCTCGACGGCAAAGCCGTGGCGGGCAGCATCGACGCGCTCTGCCGCGCGCGGCGCATCGTCGTCATAGGAAACGGCAACTCCGGCGCTATAGCGCTCGACGCGCAGCATAAATTCCTGCGCATCGGGCTGAACGTCAGCGCCTACACTGACGATCACATGCAGATGATAGCCGTCGTCTCCATGACGAAGGACGACGTGCTGATAGCGATATCGCATTCGGGCAGCTCGCGCGACGTGGCCGAGGCGATGCAGGTCGCGAAGGAAAACGGAGCCACAGTGATATCAATTACGAACAACGGCATCTCTCCTGTGTCGAAGCTCGCCGACATACGGCTCTACACATACTCGCAGGAGACGAAGTACAGAACCTACGCGATATCGTCGCGCATGGCCGAGCTGACCATCATCGACACGCTCTACACCGGCGTATCGCTGCGTCTCGGCGACAAGGCCATACAAAATTTCGAAGCTCTGGAGAAGGCGCTCGTCGTCAAAAAATATTAGAACTGTGCCGTTTTTCCGAAGGCGGCGCTTTCTCCCCGGCGAAAATATATTGGGGGAATAACAGTGACAGAAAAGCTTTTCGGCGTTGATTTCGGAACGGGCGGCTGCAAAGCCACCGTAATCGACAAGGAAGGAAACATCTGCGCCTCCGCCTTTGAAGAATATCCTTCCGAACACAAACACCCCGGATGGTCCGAGCAGGCCCCGTCCCTATGGATAGACGCCTTTGTAAAAACAGTAAAATCCTGCCGCGGGCAGATGAAGGACGGCTTCGACGGCCTGCTTGCGCTCGCCGTAACGGCCTCCACGCACAACGCCGTCCTCATGGACGAAGCGGGCAAGGTTATCCGTCCGTGCATAATGTGGAACGACCAGAGAAGCGGCGACCAGTGCAATCGCCTTAAAGCCGAATACGGAAGCGAGATATTCCGCATAGGCATGCAGATGCCGACGCCGACCTGGACGCTTCCGCAGCTGCTCTGGGTCAAAGAGCACGAGCCGGAAAGCTACGCGAAGGTCCGCCGCCTCATGTTCACCAAGGACTATGTGCGCTCGTGGGTGACGGGAGATTTCTGCACCGACGTAGTCGACGCGCAGGGAAGCCTGCTTTACGACGCGCGCAAAAACGTCTGGTCGCCAGAGCTCTGCGGCATGATTGGGCTGCCGCTATCGGTCCTCCCCGAAATCCGCGGCACGAAGGAAATCGTCGGCAAGGTCCGCGCGGAAGTCGCCGCGCTCACAGGCCTGCCCGAAGGCCTTCCCGTTATAGCCGGATGCTCCGACACGGCGGCCGAGGACTTCAGCGCGGGAGCCGTCAACGCGGGACAGATAATCGTAAAGCTCGCGACCGCCGGCAACGTCAACCTCATCACCGACAACGCGGTGCCGCACGAAAAATCCTTCACCTATCCCTATTCGGTAGAAGGCAAATGGTACACCGTGACCGCGACCAACAGCTGCGCCTCCGCCTACAGATGGATGCGCGACGCCCTCTATCCCGCGGAGAAGGAGCTCTGCGAGGCGAAAGGCGAGGACGTCTACATGCTCATGGACGAGCAGGCGTCGAAGGCGGAGCTCGGAGCTCGCGGCCTGATATTCCACCCGTACCTGCTCGGCGAGCGCTGCCCATACTTCAACCCGAACGCGCGCGGCGACTTCTTCGGCGTCAGCATGGTACACAACAAGGGAGATTTTGCCAGAGCGCTGCTTGAAGGCGTCGCCTTCAGCCTCTACGACTGTCTCCAGGTGCTGAAGAACTTCACCGACAACATGGAAGATATCGTCATCATAGGCGGCGGCGCGAAGAGCCCGCTCTGGAGCCAGATCGTCAGCGACGTCTTCGGCCTCGAGGTGAAGATGCCGGAGCATGCGGAATCCTCGTTCGGCGGCGCGCTCCTCGCCGGAGTCGGCGTCGGAGCCTTCGATAACGAAATGGAAGCCGCGCGCAAGTGCATCAGGATGAAGCGCACCTACAAGCCCGATCCTGAAAACCACGCAAAATATGAAAAAATCTTCGCGATATACAGAGAAATAGTCGAAGC
>UQVV01000067.1 GCA_900544635.1 uncultured Cloacibacillus sp.
GAAGTAGCAGCTTTTCAGCAGCTCCGCCATCTGCGCGGGGGTGATTCTGCGCGGGTTCGAGCCGGTGCATGCGTCGCCCACTGCGAGCTCCGCCACTCGCGGCAGCTTCTCCATAAACTCCTTCTCGTCGATTATGCCGCCCTCGTAGTCCTTTATGCGCGACGGTATGTCCAGCTCCGCGTTCATCTCGTTGACGCGATTGACGAGAGCTTCCACCAGCTCCGCCGTCGTTTCGCCCTTCAGGTGAATGAAGCGCGCTATCTGCGCGTAGCGCTCCGCGGCCTCCGGCTCTCCGGCGTTGAAGCGGATGACCTTCGGCAGATACATCGCGTTCGCCGCGCCGTGGACTATGTGGCCGCCGCTGAAAGCCGCGCCCGTCTTGTGTGCCATAGAGTGCGTGATGCCGAGCAGAGCGTTCGAGAAGGCCATGCCCGCAAGGCACTGCGCGTCGTGCATCTTGTCGCGCGCGGCCATGTCTCCGTTGTACGACGCTGCGAGGTTCGCGCTGATCAGCTCTATCGCGTGCAGCGCAAGCGGGTCGGTGTACTCGCAGTGCATTGTCGAGACGTAGGCCTCAATCGCGTGCGTCAGAGCGTCCATGCCGGTGTGCGCCGTCAGCTTCTTCGGCATCGTCTCAGCCAGCTCGGGGTCGACGATCGCCACGTCCGGCGTGATGTTGAAGTCAGCGAGCGGATATTTGACGCCCTTCGCGTCGTCGGTGATGACGGAGAATGCCGTCACCTCCGTCGCGGTTCCGGAGGTCGAGGGTATAGCGCAGAAGCGCGCCTTCGTGCGCAGCGTCGGGAAGTGGAACGGCACGCAGAGCTCATCGAAGCTCGTCTCCGGATATTCGTAGAAGACCCACATAGCCTTCGCCGCGTCTATCGGCGAGCCGCCGCCGATCGAAACAATCCAGTCGGGCTGGAACTCGCGCATCGCGGCCGCGCCGCGCATGACCGTCTCTACCGACGGGTCGGGCTCCACGCCTTCGAAGAGGCGCACCTCCATGCCCGCTTCTTTCAAATACTGCTCAACTTTATCGAGGAAGCCGAAGCGCTTCATGCTTCCGCCTCCGACCACCACGAACGCCTTACTGCCGCGAAGCGTGCGAAGCTCCGCGAGCGAGCCCTTTCCGTGGTAAATATCGCGCGGTAATGTGAATCTTGCCATAATTTATCTCCTCCTGCCTCGCGCCGTCCGTTGTGCGGCACGTTCGTTATCTTGTTCACATTCATTATTTTATCCGCGCGTTCATAATTTAGTAGACACAGAAAATTTATATCGCTATGCCGTTATCGATATATCCCCGCGCGCCGCGCAGCCTTGACAAGCCGCGCGCGCCGTCGCACAATCTAAGCGGCATAGGTCACGACAATTCATCCGACACGGAGGTGCCGCAATGCACAAGCTTGTACTGATAAGACACGGGGAAAGCTCGTGGAACAAAGAAAACCGCTTCACCGGGTGGCAGGACGTGCCGCTCTCGGACAAGGGGCTCGCCGAAGCCAAAGCCGCAGGCGAGCTTCTCAGAAAAGAGGGCTACGTCTTCGACAAGGCGTACACCTCGGTGCTGCGCCGCGCGATAAAGACGCTCTGGTGCGTGCTCGAGGAGACCGACCTTATGTGGATACCGGTCGAGAAATCATGGAAGCTCAACGAGCGCCACTACGGCGCGCTGCAGGGGCTCAACAAGGCCGAGACCGCGGCGAAGTACGGCGACGCGCAGGTCAAGATCTGGCGCCGCAGCTACGCGACGCGCCCGCCGCTCCTTGAGCAGAGCGACGAACGCTGGCCCGGACACGAAGCGCGCTACGCGAACATAGCGGCGGACGAGCTCCCGCTCGGCGAGTGCCTCGAAGACACCGTCGCGCGCGTCGTCCCCTACTGGGAGAACGTCATAGCCCCCGACATCCGCGGCGGCAGGCGCATAATAATCGCCGCGCACGGCAACAGCCTCCGCGCGCTCGTCAAATACCTCGACGGCGTATCCGAGCAGGACATCGTCGAGCTCAACATCCCCACCGGCGTGCCGCTCGTCTACGAGCTCGACGACGAGCTCAAGCCCATCAAGCACTACTACCTCGGCGACGCCGAAGCGATAGCCGCAGCGCAGGCCGCCGTCGCCAACCAGGGCAAAGCGAAGCAGTAACGCAAAAACAGCGCACAAACGCATGACGCGCCCCTCCAGCAAAGGAAGGGCGCGTTTTTTCATGCGCCACGCTCAGGCTTCGACGCCGCGCAAAACGCGGCCATGCCGTCGGCGCCTTATCACTTAAGCGAATATTTTTGCTTCCCCATATCGCCGCCGCGTGTTCGCGCGCTTCGTGACGCTTTCATTGATTCTGCGCCGCCGCGTGCGCGTCATGCTTCCTTCCTTAATTGTACGAAATCCCGCGCGCGTTGTGCCGCTGGCCTCGCGACGGCGCTTGCGACGGTGCGTTTCGCCGCGCGCGATAAACCGGCGCGGAATTCTGCGTTTGAGGCCGACGGCGTGCGTTTACCGACGGCGCGATGAACGTTACAAAACGCTAAAATTCAAAACTCCGCAAACCGTTGTACACGCCGCCGCGCATGCGCTGGAGCCTGCGCGCGCCCTTTTCGTTTATGCGCGCGCGACATTGGACGAAATTCATAAAATCTGCTAGAATTCCTCCCGTTCCTGTGTTGATTTTAAATAGACGATGATATAGGATATCTTTTACGCAACGTAAGCAAAATTACGTGCATACTGTGCCGCGGCGGAGCGCAGCAGCTCCGCCGCAAAAGCAACGCCTGAGCAGCAAACGGCGCAAGCCGTGTAAATAAATAACTTCTTGATAGGAGTGTGTTAAGTGAAGCAGCATCATCTGGTCATCGTCACCCTAGTCTGCCTGCTCGCGCTTGCGGCGCCCCCGGCCTTCGCGGCCTCGCCGCTGCCCACCTTCGACGAGGAAGCCGTGCGCACCTACCCGCCGTACATGCGCACCGGCAAATCCGACATCGAAATCGAGCAGAAAGAAGTCAAGACCCACGAGGACTACCGCGAGGGCAACACCGGCACCGAGGAAGACCCGGCCTTCTTCATCAAATCCGTCAAACTCACCGGCTACGAGGTCCTCGACGACAAAGGCGAGCTGCGCGCCATCCTCGAAAAATACAGCGGGCGCAGCGTCAAGGTCCGCGAGCTCCCCTCGCTCACCAACGAAATAACGGCCTACTGCCGCGAGCGCGGCTACACAATCCCGCTCGCCGTCATACCGCAGCAGGAAATCAAAGACGGCGTCCTCGAAGTCAAAATCTACGTCGCCTCCTACGACGACGTAGAGATAACCGTCAATTCCTCCGACATCTACGACAAGACGCTCGACCGCTACATCAGCTACCTCAAGCACGGCGACGTAATCACCGACCGCCGCCTTGAGACCGCGATGAACAACCTGAACGACCTTCCCGGCGTCCAGGCGCGCGCCATACTCCGCCCCGGCTCCGAGCCCGGCACCACGAAAATAGACATCGAGGTTCAGAAGCGCAAAGTCTGGAACAACTACATCTACGCCGACAACGGCGGCGGCTACTAATCGGGCCGTTACCGCTTCGGCTTCAACACCGAAATCAACAACCCCACGCGCACCGGCGATAAAATCATCGTCAGCGGAATGCTCACCGACGAAGACACGGACAACTACAGCGTCCGCTACGAGCTGCCCATAGGCGCGCGCGGCACCCGCCTCGGCTTCGCTTACAGCAAAACCAGCTACGAATTCACACCGAACTCGCTCTTCGACTCCCTCGGCGAATCCGAAGGCCTCAGCGTCTACGGCCTCACGCCGCTCTACCGCAGCAAAGCCGACCGCCTCACCTTAATATACGGCTACGACCACAGAGACATCACCGACGAATACCGCTTCCGCGAAGAGGCCAACCGCCGCTACAACTTCGGCAGCGACAAAGATGCGAACGTCTGGCACATAGGCCTCAGCGGCAGCCGTTACGGAGTAAACCAGTTCCTCCAGTACAGCTTCATCTACTGGTACGGCGACATATCGACCGACGGCGGGGCGTACTACGACGGCGGCTACCACAAATTCACCGCGGACGTATTAAAGATATGGTACTGGGGCAAATTCAACGCGCGCGTCAGAGCCAGAGGACAGCTCGCGAGCGGCCCGCTTGACGGCAGCGAACAGTTCTTCCTCGGCGGCATCAACGGCGTCCGCGCCTACGCCAACGGCGACGGCTACGGCGACTCCGCCTACACCGCCACCGGCGAACTGCGCTACGCGCTCGGCATACCGGGCCTCGAGCTCGCCGCCTTCGTAGACGTCGGCGCGGCGAAAAACCTCCTTACCGACGAAATAGACCACCTCGCGGGCTGGGGCGTCGGCCTCCGCTACTCCAAGCCGAACGACTGGTACGCGCAGTTCGACTTCGCGAGAAAAATCAACGGCCTGCCCGACCGCGACGGCGGCGACGACGACTACCGCCTCTGGTTCCAGGTCTACAAGATTTTCTAGGGACAAAGGGAAAACGAACGCCGCCCCGCCATGCCGCCTCGCTCTCTATGTCGCCCCAGAATGCACCTGTCTGGGGCCTCCCGCAGGGAATCGTGAGCATCTCATGTCGCCCCGTAAATTTTCTGTACGGGGCCTCCGGCAGAGAACCGTAAGGCAGGCAGAGACACGCGAGACGGCACCAACCACGGGCGGGAAACCTCGATACATAAGCCTCCCCGCACCGGCGGGGAACATACAAAATCGTAAGAGAGGAGAAAAACATAAATGATACACCAGCGCAAAATCCTGAAAGCGATAGCATACGCGATACTGCTGTGCTTCACCTCGCTCACCGGCGCGCAGCCGCTGTACGCGATACCGGCGAACACGCAGCTGCCGACCGGGCCTAACGGAACAGTCGGCAAGCCGGAAATTATGGCTGGAGTGGTGCAAGACAATATTTCAGGCAACACTCTTACCCTTACACAGAACGGTACCACATCCGTTCTCAAATGGGGCAACTTCTCCATAGGCGCAGACGCGGCCGTGAATTTCAAAGGGCCCAACGGCTTCAACTCCCTCAACTACGTCACGGGCGCGAACGCTCCGATATCCGAAATCTACGGACAGCTCACGGCGCTCGGCGGCAACATCTTCATAGCCAACCCCGCGGGCGTCCAGATAGGAAACTCCGCGCAGATCAACGTCGGAAGCCTCTACGTGACGAACAGAGAACTTGAACAGAGCCATCTGGATGCCATTGCTGGGAAGAACACAGCTGCGGCCATCGGCGACTATCTGCGCACGAACGGCACAATCGCCAACCCTGCCGCGGAGCTCATGAGCCTCGGCAGCATAACGAGCGCGACCAGCGTCACCTTCGACGGAAGCAGAATAGTCCTCGACACCGACAGGCTCTTCTCCGGAGAGAGCGGCGTCGGCACAGGCGAAATGGCGAAGGACAATATAAAAATATTCACGAACGACGAAAACGAAGTCGTCCTCGGCTACACGTCATATACGACGACCGACCCGACAGATCCGAACGCCGGACAGTTCGGAGATCGTGAATATTTCGATATCACCGTCAAGGGGCAGTTGATAGAAGATTTCAGCGGCTACATGTGGGTCGAAGACCTCTTCCAGCTCCAGGCGATGGACACAAAACTCGACGGCTGGTTCGCCCTCCGCAACGCGATAGACGCGAACTACACGGCGAGCAACGGCGGATTCAATCCGATAGGTACCGGCACTGGTGACGATGCATTCACCGGACGCTTCGACGGTCTCGGCTATAACATATTCGGCCTGAACATCAACAAAGCTGACGCAACCAACGTCGGCCTCTTCGGCTACGCGGGCAACGGCGCGTACATCAGAAACTTCACCATCAACGGCGGCACGATAACGGGTGGGACGAACGTCGGCGCTGCGGTCGGCGCGTTCGGCCCCGGAGCGTTCATCAGCAACATAACGAACACCGCGGACGTGACCGGAACGAAAAACGTCGGCGGCATCGTCGGCAGCGGAACAGGCGAGCCGCAAGATACCGAGCTGAGCGACCTCGTCAACATCGGCTCCGTCCACGGCACCGACGACAACGTCGGCGGCATCATCGGCAGCATGGAGAACGTAACAATCGCGGGCGAGACCTACAACCTCGGCGCTGTAACCGGAGATAAGGGCAACGTCGGCGGCATCGCGGGACTGGCGATTAGCTCCACAATAGGCGACAACGACGATTTCCGCATATACAACCAGCTCAACGTCACCGGCGGCTGGAACGTAGGCGGCATCGTCGGCGGCGTCACTGAATACGATACTAAAGGTGGTTCGACAAAAAATACAGTCACTATAGACAACGTATACTCCACAGGCAACATATACGCGGCGAGATGGGATAAAGACGAGAACAATGGTAAAGGCGCTTACGTTCAGGACGACAGAGACAGAGTCGGCGCGATATGGGCGCAGGGATATACCAATGATGGCGAAGAGAGCGTCACTGTCAAAGACTCGTTCTTCATCAAGCCTATAGGCTCGCAGGGCGAACGGGAGTCCATGTTCAGCAGTATAAGCAAAGAGCACGTAGGGGTTGAGGGTGATGGGTACCAAACAATAGATTGGGGCCTGAAAGATGATAAACAGACTTTTGTGAATGGCGGCTTTACATTCATAGACGACCTCAGCAAAGAGCACGCCGCGGCAATCAACAACAACTACGCATACGGCTGGCGAATCGAAGAGGGCACGCTGCCGATACTCTACGCCTTCACACCGAACACGGCGAAGAACGAGGATAAGTGGATAGGCCAGCTTACTGGTGGCGCAACCGTTCAGTACGGCACGGCGGCCAATCCGCTGCTCACGATAATACAGGGCGGCGGCAAGGACGTATCGCTCGACTGGGGCTCCCTCGGCCTCTCCGGCGCGGGCAGCCTCGCGCTTTACGGCGGCGGCAACCTTACGCTGACGGACTTCGGCAGCGAGCTCGGACGCTACTACAACGGCATCATCTTCAGCGCAGGCGACCTGTACATCGACGCGACCGGAGACGCTGCGCGCCACAACCTCGGCAGCGGCTCGCAGCTTTACGGACAGAACGTCACCTTCAACGCCGGGACGAACGACACGACGCTCTACGGCTCGATAACGTCGACGAACGGCAAAATCACGATTGAAGGCGGGGACGTGAGCGTCATCGGCTCGCTTGAATCGAAGGCAGAAGGCGAGCCGACAAGGGTGTCGGGAATAGCTGCAAACGCAGCCCAGGCAGACGATCCCGACGGAGTAAAAATCGACCCCAATGCCCTTGCGGATCCGGGGAAGAGCGTCGCCACGGTCGGGGACGCCTATTCGCACCTGACGGACGCGGCCGGCAACGGAGACCACGACATAACGATAGACGCCAAGGGTTCCGCGGAAGTCCTCTACGGCAACATGGGCGAGGGCAAGATAACGACGGACGGGAACTTCACCGTAAGCGGCAAGGACAGCGTCTACGTCGACAGCGACCTGCACATCGGCGGCGACCTGAACCTCAACAGCGACGGCGAGATAGTCCTCGACCTGTCGAACATGGGCGACATAAGCAAGGAAAATCTGCATATTAACTTCCTAGACCACTTCAATAAGAACACGTCGGGCGGCGGAGCAATCAATGTCGGCGGATACAAAGAAGGAAGCAGCTTCTCCGGCGACTTCATGATTGGGCTTGATATGTGGGAAGACGCGACGACCCCCGGCGAAGAAGGGGCGTTCAACCTCGACAAGTATGACGTAACGCAGGACGACATCGACAATGCGAGCGGATTGAATGGCAAAAAGCCGCACAAACTTGTCGAAGATATCAACGCGCTGAACATCGACGGCGTGAGCGGAACAGCACAGGAGCACACCTTCATCTGGGTGGAAAACGCGGAGCAGCTTGCGGGCATACAGCAGTATAAGAACGAACATAAAGACAGCGGTATCCTCGGCTACAACTTCGCGCTCAAGGACAACATCGACGCATCGTCGATAGAAAACTACGAGGGCATAGCGTCCGGTACTGAAAGCAACGGACGCGCTCAGGCGTTCACCGGCACGTTCGACGGACGCGGCTTCGCGATAATCGGCCTCGACGTGAACGACAACGGCACGACAGACGGAAAATACGTAAAAGATGCCGGAATCTTCGGCAACATCGGCGTCGTTCGTGACGAAGAAGGTGAGGTTGTACAGACCGGCACAGTCAAAGACCTCGGTGTTTATTCCTCGAAGTTCACCGGCGGCGACACAGCTGGCGCGATAGCGGGCCGCAACGAAGGCACGATAACCGGAATCACGACGCTCGGCAACAGAGTCGAAGTCACCGGCAAAGGCGCGACGACTGAGATAAACAGAGGCACGGGCGCGGGAAACGAAGCCGACAAACCAATAACAGTCGGAGCGGCTGGAGGCATAGCCGGAATCAACGCCGGTACGATAACAAACTCCCATGTATCAGACACTGTCATAGCTGGCGAGCCGGGGAATACCACGGGCACAGAACTGATGACCGTGGCAGGCGGAGTCGTCGGCATCAACCAAGGCAACGGTGCGTCAATTGGAGACTTCGCGACATATTGGCTCAAGGGAGCCCCTGATGTCACCAGCACGAGCGCCGTACTGACCAACGTTCTGGAGAACAAGAATAGTAACTTGCACGGACTTGGAGGCATCGCAGGCATCAACGAAAACGGTATAACGAAC
>UQVV01000068.1 GCA_900544635.1 uncultured Cloacibacillus sp.
GATCCTTTATCGTGTAGGTGTACTTGCCGGGGAATATTACGTCGGTGTTGACGTCGTCTCCGTATTTCCAGACTTTGCCCATAACTATAGCGCCTCCCTCGGGTCTGTGATTTCGCCTTTTATCGCGGAAGCCGCGACTGTCATAGGGCTGGCGAGGTAGATGAAGCTCTCTTTGTCTCCCATGCGTCCCTTGAAGTTTCTGTTCGCCGTGCTTATCGCAGTCTCGCCGGGCGCGAGGATGCCTTCGTGGTTGCCCATGCAGGGGCCGCAGCCCGGGTTGCATATCACGCAGCCGGCGTCGAGCAGCGTGTCGAGGACGCCTTCGCGCATCGCCTGACGGTAGACTATCCACGAAGCGGGGATGACGACAGTGCGCACCGCGACTTTTTTATCTTTGAGGATTCCGGCGGCGAGGCGCATGTCCTCGATGCGCCCGTTGGTGCAGGAGCCGAGGAACGCCTCGTGTATCTTCGTTCCCTTGACCTCCGTGACGGGGGCCCAGTTGTCCACGGTGTGCGGCTTCGCGACGCAGGGCACGATGTCGCCCAAGTCATAGCTGACTTCCTTCGCGTAGACCGCGTCGTCGTCGGCCCAGACGCATTCCCAGTTTGAATATTTTTCCTTGCCCTTTATCGCGTCGAGCACCTTTTGGTCCGGCTTGCAGACGGCGTTCTTCGCGCCGAACTCGACGCCCATGTTGCATATCGTCATGCGCTCGGCGATGCTCATATCTTCGATGCCGGGCCCGTGGAATTCTACGCTCATATAGTCCGCGCCGTCGGCCTTGACGTCGCCGATGAGCTTCAGTATGAAGTCTTTCGTCGAGACGCCGGGGTTGAATTTTCCCGCGACGGTCACCTTCATGCTCTCGGGCACCTTGAACCAGATTTTCCCCGTCGCCCAGACCGCCGCCATCTCCGTGCGGCCGATGCCGGTCGAGAAGGCCCCGTACGCGCCGTAGGTGCAGGTGTGGCTGTCGCTGCCGACCATCACGAGGCCCGGGAGCGCGTAGCCCTCTTCGCAGATTTTCTGATGGCAGACGCCGCCGCCGCTCATTATGTCGTAGAGGTGCGGAATGCCCTGCTCCGCCGCGAACTCGCGCACTTCCTTATGGTTCACCGCGTGCGCGCTCGACGGGGCCGGTATCGCGTGGTCGAGGACGAAGCATATACGCTCGGGATATTTGACCTTCTCGACGCCTATCTTCTTAAAAGCGCGCGATATCGGGCCGCCGTTGTCATGGCTCATGCAGACGTCCGGCTCGACCGTGACGACCTCGTTCGCCCTGACCTCGTAGCCCGCGGCTCTGCCGAGAACCTTTTCAGCGAATGTCTTCCCCATAGGCTTATCCTCCTTCAGTCCGCGGCTTACTTCTCCGCCGCCACCTTGGCCTTCATGTAGTTCATGAGGCCGCCCGCCTGCATTATGTCGTTTTCGAGGTTGCTGACGGCGTCGCCGTGGAAGGTTTCGCCGTTCGCCGCGTCCTTTATCGTGCCGGTCGAGAGCTCGACCTCAAGCTCGTCGCCGTCCTTTATCTTTCCGGCCTTAATCGCATCGGACAGCCCCTTTACGAAAAGCACGGGGTAGCCGTTGTTTATCGCGTTCCTGTAATAGATGCGGCTGCACGTCTCGGCGAGTACGCACGGGACGCCCGCGTATTCGAGGCAGTAGACGGCGTGCTCGCGGCTGGAACCGCAGCCGAAGTTCTTGCCCGCGACGACGAAGTCTCCGGGCTTCACTTCCTTCGCGAAGTTTTCCTTGCCGGGATAGTATTCGAAAGCGTACTGCGGCATATTCTTCGGGTCGGTCTCCGCGAGATATTTATTGTGATAGATGAGGTCCGTGTCCACGTCGTCGCCGAAGACCCACGCTCTGCCTTTCAAAATTTCGCCCATAACGCTCTTCCTCCTCTACTTCAATATCTCTCTCGGGTCGGCGATGCAGCCGCGCACCGCCGTCGCCATCGCCGTCATCGGGCTCATGAGGTAGGTGTGGCTGCCCTTGCCGACCTTGCCGATGAAGTTGCGGTTCGTCGTCGAGCAGCCGACGTCGCCCGACGGCATAGCGCCGTAGTGCTCCGCGGTGCAGAGCGAGCATGTCGGGTTCGTGAAGACTATGCCGGCGCGCAGGAAGTCCGCCGCCATGCCCTCCTCGACGCAGCGGAGCTGGACCTCCGTCGTCGCTGGAGTGATTATCGTGCGCACCGACGGGCAGACCTTGCCGCCGCCCGCCATGAGCACGTCGTGCGCCGCCTTGATGTCCTCGTAGCGCCCGTTCGAGCAGGAACCGATATGCACCTGGTCGACGTGCGTGCCGGCTATCTCGCTCACCGGCTTGACGTTGTCGGGCGCGTCGGGGCAGGAGGCCATCGGTTCGAGCTCGTTCACGTCGTAATGCAGCACGCGGCAGTATTCGGCGTCGGGGTCGGCCTTGAGCTCTTCGGCGAGCTTTTCGACCTCCGGCCCAGCGCGCTCGGCGAGCCACCTAAGCACCTCGCCGTTCGGCATTATGAGCGGGACCTTGCCGCTCATCTCCGTGACCATAGAGCAGAGCGTGATGCGCTCGGCGAGCGTCGCGTTTTCGATCGTATCTCCGGTGAACTCGACCGCGAGGAAGTCCATGCCGCCCGCGCCCAAGTCGCCGACTATCTTGGTGAGCAGGTCTCTCATGCAGACGCCTTTTTTGAACTTTCCCGTAACTTCGATCTTCATCGTCTCGGGAACGCGGAACCAGTTGATGCCCGCGATGTAGGATGCGGCTATGTCCGAGTTGCCGACGCCGGTCGCGAAAGCTCCGACCGCGCCCAAAAGGTTCATGTGGCTGTCCGTGCCGAGCACGACGTCGCCGGGCTTTATCATTCCGGCTTCGAGCATGACGTGCTGCCCGATGCCGTGGTTTATGTCGAAGAGGCGCGTTACGCCCTGCCGTTTGCAGAACTCACGGATGATCTTCTGGTTGGCCGCAACCTTCTCGGAATGCGCGGGGGCCTGGAGGTCGAAGGTGAAAGCGAGCTTGTCGGGGTCCCAGACCTTCGCATCCTTGCCCATCTCTTTCTCGAACTGGAGCACGACGTTCGCGCCGCCGAAGTCGCGGCATGTCGCCCAGTCTATCCTGCACCATACGCGGTCCCCGACCTTCACGGGATGGCCCGAGGCGCGCTCCATAATCTTCATTATCGACGTCTTGCCCATTGCGTTTATCCCCTTTCGCAGTCCGCGAAGATTCTTATTTCATACCGAGGAACGACTTGATCGACTCGAAGTTGATGAAGTCCGCCTTGTTCACGACGACCGCCTCGGGGCTGCGCAGCGTGCCGTCGCCCTCGTGCGCGTGGTTCGCGATGATGTGCCCCACCTCGTCGGGCAACCCGTTGCGCAGCGCGATGACCGTGCCGGAGAACGGATGGCGCAGATTTTTTCCACAGCGCGACTTCACCGTCTCGCCCGCGCCGTTCTTCTCGTACTCGACGAGCTTGCCGACGTCGTGCAGCAGCGCGCCCGCGACGAGCAGATCGTTGTCCATGCGGAACTTTTCGTCCTTCGCCGCGTAAATGGCGTTGAACTCGTCCATCGCGAGCTTCGCGATGCGCGTCACGCCGCGCACGTGCGCGAGATAGCTGAACGGGCAGTTCGGGATGAGCAGAGTGAACGGAATCCTGTCCATATCCTCGGGCTCCCAGCCGCCGCTTCTCAGTCCGTCCTCGATAGCCGCGACGACCTTGTCGCG
This sequence comes from uncultured Cloacibacillus sp., assembly GCA_900544635.1. GTDB lineage: Bacteria > Synergistota > Synergistia > Synergistales > Synergistaceae > Caccocola > Caccocola faecigallinarum. Next base: position 3,727 of record UQVV01000068.1, read on the forward strand.
CATGGCCTCGTCGTGAATCCATTCGATTTCCGGGAACAACTCCCTTATCTTCTCTTTCATGCCTTCTTCCTCCCGTTCAGTCTCTTCCGTATATTTTTATATGCCCGCCGCGATGCCTTTGTGCAGCGTGCGGTATATCCTGTCGATGTGGCGCGACGCGGCCTCGCGCGCGCGCTCCGCGTCGTGGTCGAGGATGGCGTCGTACATCTCGCGGTGCTCGTTGAGGAACGCGCCCTTGTCGTCGAGCAGGTTGTAAATCCTCTCGTGCGTCGCGAGTATCAGGTCGAAATTCATGCGCGTGATGTTGACGAAGACGAAGTTATGCGTCGCCTCCGCGAGCACGAGGTGGAAGTCGAAGTCCGCCTGCGCGCGGTCGCGCGGAAGCGCGAGGTGCTCCTCCGTCGCAGTGATGACGCGCAGCAGCCGCATGAGGTCCGACGGCGTCGCGCGCATCGCGCTCTCGCCCGCGATGGCCGGGTCGAGAATGCGCCGCGCCTCCATAAGCTCGAGAATCGCCGAGTCCTCGAGCTGAATCCCCTTGCGCTGGTCCTCGGCTATCTCGCGCGGCTGACGCACGAAACGCCCCTTGCCCGCTATCGACTCTATGAGCCCGAGCAGCTCCATGACGCGGAACGCCTCGCGCAGCGAGCTGCGGCTCACGCCGAAGGTCTCCATCAGCTGGCGCTCCGACGGAAGCGGGTCGCCCGGGAGCAGACGCCCGTCGGCGATTTCCTCCTTCAGCTTCTCCACAACTTTTTCATAAATTCTCGTAGTCTTTACGGACGATTCCATCATTGTGAACAAACCTCCTAACTGGGTTGCCCAGTCTACTATATACTACTTTACAAGCGGCTTTGCAAGCGAATATTAAAACTCTAAATTATCCGAAAATTTAACGGCGCTTCACGCGAACAATAAATCCTACGATTTGTGAACGCGCCGCATATTCGCTCTGCGTCCGATTTTATCATACTTTCGCAAAAATTGCCGCGCCTTGCCGAACGTGGTCGAAGGGCGCGCGGTTTATGCGGGCCGCTCTAATGTACGGCCTTTCACATATTGTCAGACCGGTCTTAAATTTTGCGCGCCTTCCGCGATTTCGGGCGCGGGCGCTGGATTTAGCGCCGCGCGCGGTGTACCATGAAACGGCGGCGAAGCGCGGGAACTTCCGCGCGCCGCTCTTAATTAAGGAAGGGAACGGGACGACGATGAACATTTATGTCCGTACCAATAAATCGACGGCCGGGCCGTCGGCCTTCGTCACGCAGGAAGATTTGCTCGCGCTGCGCGGCGCGCGCGTACTCGGCGTAAATCCGCCGGTGCGCGACTTCGCCTTCATGGACCTCTGGTCGAAGCCGCTCGGCCTGCTCTACCTGCTTCAGAGCCTGCGCGCGGAAAACTCCGTCGCGCTGCTCGACTGCGTATGGGAGGCGCGCGCGGGGCTGAAAACCTACGGGCGGCAGAAGACGGCGAAGCACGAGATAGAAAAGCCCGCGCCATACGCCGGAGTGCGCCGCCGCTATTTCCACTTCGGCCCGGCGCGCGAGGAAATCGCCGCGAAGCTCGCGAAGATGGAAACGCCCGACGTTATCCTCGTAACGTCGGTGATGACCTACTGGTATTTGGGCGTGAAGTGGATTATAGAGCTGCTGCGCGAAATTTTCCCGGCGGCGAAAATCGTCCTCGGCGGCGTCTACGCGTCGCTCTGCCCCGAGCACGCGGCTGCGCTCAGCGCGGACTGCGTAGTGCGCGGACGCGCGGAGCCCGCCGCGCCATACCCCGCGATGGATTTGTACGGCGCGATAGACTACGGCGTCTCGATGACCTCCTTCGGCTGCCCCTTCTCGTGCGGCTACTGCGCCTCTGGGATTTTATGGCCGCGCTACCGCCGCCGCACGCTCGCGGAAGCTCTCGCCGAAATCGAATACCAGACGGCGCTCGGCGCGCGCGACATAGCCTTCTACGACGACGCGCTGCTGCTTGGAAAAGAGGAATTCTTCTACCCGCTATGCCGCGAGCTCTCCGCGCGGTACGGCGGCACGCTGCGCCTGCATACGCCCAACGGCCTGCACGTGCGCCAGATCGACGGGCGCTGCGCGCAGACGCTCGCTGAGAGCAACTTCAAGACGATACGCCTGTCGCTTGAAAGCATCGACCCGAAAATAGCGCGCGAAAGCTCCGGCAAGGTCGCGCGCGAAGAATACGCCGCCGCCGTCAAAAACCTCCGCGCCGCGGGCTACACGCCCGAGGACTGCGAAACCTACATCCTCGCTGGACTTCCGGGGCAGGACATACAGTCTGTGAAAGACACCATAAACTTCGTCTGGGACAACGGCGGCGTGCCGAAGCTCGCGGAATTCTCCCCCATCCCCGGCACGCCGCTCTTCGAAGCCGCCGCGCGAAAACTCCCAGCGCTGCGCTCCGAGCCGCTGCTTCAGAACAACTCCGTCTACTGCTCCTACTTCTCGCACGACATAACGCCCGCCGAACTCCAGGAGCTCAAGGACATGACGAAGCGGCGAAGGTGACATAATAAGAGCTTTTATAAATTTAGTAAACATTCTGTGCTGTCCGACGTAAACAAGCTGTATAATGTCCTCTGACGGACTCTCGAGGTAAGGGGCCTCGAAGTATGAAGTTTCTCCCAAAAGGGAGGTGAACTGCGTGGCAAACAGCGACGCTAAAGCCTCTCGGAAACGCCGAAGCGAATGGAGACATTTGAAAAGGCGAGAGGGACGTAACTTCTGCGCGCGACTGCTCCGTTACGTCCCTCTGTTGAGCCTATTACTGAGGATGCTCGAATTCATATTCAAGTACCTCAGGTAGGTGAACTACCTGAGAGGATTATAACACCGCCGCATGTTCACCGTCACTAGAGCGGCAATGTTCGCGAAGCAAACATTTCAAATTATCCTTATTGCCGCTCTGTGCGGGCGCGTTTTGCCGCAAAAACGCGGCACGGCCTCCGCGAAAGCGGAGGCTTGTTCATTTTATGCGCCCCGCCGCGAAAATTCATGCGCGTTCTTCCGCAGTCGGAAGTGCGCGTTTTTTCATGTTCCGCGATAAAATCAAATCAGCGTACATATATTATATAAAAAGAAAGGATGATCCACATGACACTAACGCCGCAGCTTATTGAAGATTATCTGCACCGTCTCGCGGAGGACGAGCGCGGCGCGGCTACCATTGACAAATACCGCCGCGACCTGCTGCGCTTTTACGAATTTCTGCCGCCGGACAAGGCCGTCGACAAAGCCGTCGTGCTGAGCTGGAAGGAGCAGCTCGTCGCGCGCAAGTACGCGAGCTCCTCCGTCAACGTCATGCTCGCCTCGGTCAACGGCCTGCTCACCTTCGCGGGCCATTCCGAGTGGCGCGCGAAGTTCCTCAAACGCCAGCGCGCGGCCTTCTGCGACGAACGGCGCGAGCTGCGCCGCGCGGAGTACGAGAAGCTCGTAGAAACCGCGCGCCGCGAAAAAAAGACTCGCCTCACGCTCATGATGGAGACGATATGCTCGACCGGCATCCGCGTATCGGAGCTCGCCTTCGTCACAGTCGAGGCCGTCCGCGCGGGGCGCGCCGAGCTCATGCTCAAGGGCAAATGCCGCCGCATACTCTTCCCGGCGGCGCTCGTGCGCAAGCTTTCGCGCTACGCGGCAGATCATCGCATAGCGCGCGGCCCGATATTCACCGATAAATCGGGCAGCCCCGTCAGCCGCCACCGCGTATGGTACGAGATGAAAAAGCTCGGCGCGCGCGCCGGCGTAGCGGCGAGCAAGGTGTTCCCGCACAACCTGCGCCACCTCTTCGCGCGCACCTTCTACGCGCTCGAACGCGACCTCTCGAAGCTTGCAGACCTGCTCGGCCACAGCAGCGTAGAGACGACGCGCCTCTACATAATCACCGCGGGCGTCGAACATCTGCGCCAGCTCGACAAAATGAAGCTGGTAATATAATTTTGCTTACGTTGTCTTTTAGATTTTTGTAACGGTATTGTAATATAAATGAGAAGCGTGCGCAATATGGATAATAGCATTTTTTTTAGCTTTTGTGAAGGCTTTAAAGGCTGCACGCATCCGCTTTCCGCGGCCTCGCGTCCTCTGTGCGGTTATCGAAAAAGCGTCGGGGGATTTTGATTTACAAATTCCATAGGGGAGCTTTCCCGTTTTTTCTTAAAAAAGCCAGCATATTCCGCTTTTCTATTTGTTTTTCATAAAAAATACGTATTTTTGCCTACCCGCTCACCTCACATATCAATCTTATTTAACGTAAGCAAAATTATGTAACAACATCGCCGTTGTCTATGTATCTGCACCACAATCAACGCAACACGCCGCGAGGCCGTGGCTGACGGCTCCGAAGCCGGGGCGTCGCGGATATGTAACAAAAAATTACATAAAGGGAAGGTGTCAGACAGTGAAGAGACTGTTGTGCTGTGTCATTATCCTCTTCACCCTGAGCGTCGTACCGCCGGCGTTCGGGGATTCTCCTTTGCCGACCTTCGACGAAGACGCCGTCCGCGTATACCCGTACATGCGCACGGGAACGCCCGACATCGAAGTCGAGCAGAAGGAAGTCAAGACGCACGAGGAATACCGCGAGGGCAACACGGGGACGGAGGACGACCCCGCATTCTTCATCAAGACGATCAAGCTCACCGGCTACCCGGTGCTTGACGAAAAGGGCGAGCTGCGCGCAATAACCGCGAAATACTGCGGGCGCAGCGTAAAAGTCCGCGAGCTTTCATCGCTTACCGACGAAATCATAAACTACTGCCGCGAGCGCGGCTACACAATCCCGCTCGCCGTCGTCCCCGAACAGGAGATTAAAGACGGCGAGCTCGAGGTGCGCATATACGTCGCGGAATACGACGACGTCGAGATAACCGTCAACTCCTCTGACATCTACGACAAAACGCTCGACCGCTACATCAGCTACCTGAAGAACGGCGACGTGATAACGGACCGCCGCCTCGAAACC
>UQVV01000069.1 GCA_900544635.1 uncultured Cloacibacillus sp.
CATACGCGAGCTGCGCGCCGCTCTTCCTGCCTCTGTCGAGATGAAGGAACACGCGGGCATCTACCGCGACGACGTGGCTGGAGCAAAGGGGACGATAACGGAGTGGCTGAAAAAGCTAGGCTATTGATAGTCCCCATCCCCGGCACAACGAAGCTGTCGCACCTTGAGGAAAACCTCCGGGCGCCAGGCTTTGAGTGTTCGGATGCAGAATGGAAGGAGCTTGAAGAAGCCGTCGCCGCGATTCCCGTTACCGGCGACCGCTACAACGCGGAACAGCAGCGCCAAGTCGGCCGCTGATTTCACGCAAATTCTCGTAAAAGGCAAATAAGGCAGAACGCCGCGGCTCGGAGATCCCACCATGCGCCGCGGCGTTTGCGTATGTATCGAAGATACGAAAAAACGGAGCCTCGTCTGAGCGCTCCGCCGTTTCTTTTATAATGGTAAGTATGTGAAGCCTAGGCCTGGAGGGCTTTGACTTTCGCCGTGATGCTCGCCTTGCGGCGCGCGGCTGTGTTACGGTGGACGACGCCCTTTACTACCGCCTTGTCCAGTACGCTCTGAGCCTCGTTCAGCCTCTTCGTCGCAAGTTCAAGATCCTTGCTTTCCACCGCTTCGAGGAGTTTCTTCACCGCGTTCTTGCAGCGGGTCTTCCAGAAACGGTTGTAGATGCGGTTTCTCTCAGTGACCAGGACTCGTTTTTTAGCTGATTTCTTGTTTGGCAATGCCGTCACCTCCTTCACAAAGACAACGGAAATCTTACCATAAACTATGGCCCTTGCGCAATACTTCAAAATTTTTCTCGGGAAATTTAATGCGTTTCCTTGCCGTAACGGCGGCTCTATGCTATATTTATCAGGTTGTTTGGGGAATAACCGTGCAATGATAATTCTGAAAAGAATTTGACTTTTTTAGAATGAAGCAATCACGCAGGAGGTGTTGTCTGTGAAAAGAACGTTTCAGCCGCACAATCTGAGAAGGAAGCGCGCGATGGGCTTCCTGGAGCGCTCCGCGACGCCGAGCGGCCGCCGTATTCTTAGGAACCGCCGCCGTAAGGGCAGGGCGCGCCTCGCCGTCTAGTTCTGGTGGATTTTGGGTTTTCATCTGCCGGGCGTCTTAAAAAAGGCTGGCAGTTTGATTTTGTTTTCCGCACCGGACGTCGCGATTCAGGGGCGCTGGTGCGGTTGTTGTATGTAACGAAGGCGGAGGGCCCTGCGCAGGCAGGCGTCGCCGTGGGCAAGAAGATAGCCTGCGGAGCGCAGCGCGTGCGCGGGAGGCGCGTTCTTCGAGAGGCGGCGCGCCGTCTGCTTCCGTGGGTCAAGGACGGCGTCTGGTTCGTCGCGTCGCTGCGCGAGAACGGCCTCGAGGCCAACGCGCGCGACGTCTATTACGACCTCGCCGCGTGCATGAAGCGCCGCGGGCTTCTCACGAAGGACTGGCCCGGCGCGGATTGGGGCGTAGATTCAAAACGCGGCTGATAGGTCGTGCGTTCGTTCTGGTTCTGCTGTTCGCCGTCCGCTTTTATCAGGCGGCCGTCTCGCCGCTGCTCGGAGGCGGCAAATGCCGTTTTTATCCGAGCTGCTCGGAGTACGCCGCCGAAGCTTTGAAAATATACGGCCCGGTCATAGGGTCGTATCTCGCCGCATCGAGGCTGCTTAAGTGCGGCCCGTGGCACGAGGGCGGCTTCGACCCCGTGCCGGAGCGCGGCGAGATAGCTGCGCGGAAATGGCTCGGAAAGCTCCTGAAGCTGCGGGAGCGGACTTCGAAAGGATAGGTGAAGGTCTTGGGTATTTGGGACGGAGCGAGCCAGCTCCTTCTTTCGTTTCTTGAGTTCTTGTACGGTATAACCAATTCGTACGGTTTGGCGATCATCATTCTCACGCTCATCGTGAGAGTCGCGCTTTATCCGCTCAACCAGAAGCAGATGGTGAGTATGCAGCATATGCAGAAGATCCAGCCGATGCTGAAGGTCATCCAGGAAAAGTACGGCAACGACAGAGAAAAAATGAACCAGGAGACGATGCGTCTCTACAAAGAATATAAGGTGAATCCCGCCGCGGGATGCCTTCCCATCTTAGTACAGCTTCCGATACTAATTCTTCTCTTCAACGTCCTCAACTCTTACGACTTCGCCGACACGACCTTCATGGGCGTGCTGCTCGGCTCGTCCGCGACGGCCGGCCTCGGCCAGGCTGTCGGCGTCGCGCCGGGGCCTGACGGCATCTACAGCATCTTCGCGGTGCTCGGCGGAATTTTCGCGAATCCCGCGGGGCTTGCGAACGCGGGCCTCTACATCGGAAACCTCGTGCTGCTCATCTCGATTTCCGTGCTGACGTGGGCGCAGCAGAAGCTTTCGGGCGCGGGCAACAATCCGCAGCTCGCGATGATGAACACGATTATGCCGGTCTTCATGGCTTTCATATGCCTTTCGATGCCGGGCGGCGTCATGCTCTACTGGGGCCTCTCCTCGCTGATAGGCATCGCGCAGCAGTACTTCGTCATGAAGAAGACGAAGGAGCAGCTCGCGATTAAGCCGACCCTGCACAAGAACAAGCCCGTCAGTAAGCAGAACGGCGGCGATGACGATGAGGACGACGAGGAATAGGCTATGAGAAATACTTCCGATACGGAGCTTATGCCGATGCCGGAGATAGAGAGCCGCGTTGTGGAGTGTTCCTCCGTCGACGAGGCGAAGGCCAAGGGCGCGGAGATATGGGGAATTCAGCCCGACGACATAGACGCTACGGTAATTTCCGAGGACAAGAAGCTTTTCGGGCTTCTCGGCTCGACCTATAAAGTCGAGATAGCGCCCTTCGCGCCGGTCTCCTACATAAAATCCTGCCATTTCGTCAACGAGATGCTCGACAAGATGGATCTCGACCTCATTCCCGAGCTTACCGACGACGGCATCATCAACCTCGTCGGCGAGGACGCGGGGGTCGTAATCGGGCGCTACGGCGAGACGCTGAAGGCTCTCGAATATATCACGAACCTCGTCTGCCACGACGACATGTCGACGCGCCGCGTGCGCTTCGACTGCGGCGGCTACCGCGCGCGCCGCGAGCAGACGCTCAAGCGCCTTGCGGAGTCAATAGCGCGCGAGGCGAAGCGCAAGGGTTCGCCTGTGAGCCTCGAGCCGATGTCGAGCTGGGAGCGCCGCCTGATACACATAGCGCTCCGCGACGACAAGGAGATCGAGACGCGCTCGATAGGCGAAGAGCCTCTGCGCCGCGTCCTCGTCTGCCCCGTGGGCGGGCAGCGCCGCGAACGCGACCGCGGAGGACGCAGGCCGCAGCGCCGCAGCAGCAGGTTCAACTAAACGGGCGAGGCGCGTATGCGTCCTGTGCTCTTTGAGATTTTCAACGCGGAGGTCCGCAGCTATTACGCGCTGTGGGCCTTCGCTCTTTTTTTGCTCGTCGTATGGACGCGGCGCAGGGCGGAGCGGCTCTACGGCATGAGCGAGTCCGACGTCTCGTCCGTGCTCGTCTGGGTCTACTGCGCCGGGATACTCGGCTCCTTCGTCCCGGGGATAATGGAGCGGCTGCCGCTTTATTTGGACGGGCGGATAGCCTTCGCCGAGGTGTTCCGCGGACTTTACTCCGCGGGCGGGCTTCTCGCCGGCGGCCTCGCCGGGCTCTGGCGGCTGAGGAAGCTCGGCGCGAGCGCGGACGCCTTCGCCGACGCCGTGTCGATTCCGCTCGCCGTCATGCTCGCGGTCGGGCGCGTCGGCTGTCTGCTCGAGGGCTGCTGCTCGGGCGTTGGCGCGGCCTTCGCCGCTGCGCCGCGCTTCTGGCTGCATTTTCCGACCGACCCCGCAAATTTCTGGCGCTTCCCCTCGCAGCCGCTCGAGTCGTTCGCGGCGCTCTGCATCGCGCTCTTCCTCGCCGTCCTTTCGGCTTTGCTGCCGGAGGATAAACGCAGACGCGGCGGCGTGCTTTTCCCCTTCGTCCTAATTCTTTACGGGCTTTACCGGCTGCTCGCCGACCCGCATCGTCAGCTCTACGCCGACGGCCTCATGAACGTCAACCGCTACGTCTGGATGGCCGGGATAATCGTCGGGGCGGTGTGGCTACTGCGGACCGCGAAGCGGCTGCGCGCGCGGGACTGAGATTTTACAAACAAACCTCCACAGTTTTTATTGACTTTTGTTGACCTTATGCTATTATATCCAACATGCAGGGCGAATGAATACAGAGAAATTTTTGGAGGTGTCTCAGTTTGGAAAAATTCAAAAAAATCACGACGGCGGCCTTGGCGGCGCTGATCCTTTTCGCGGGCGGCACGGCCGGCTCGTATATAGCGACGAGGTACACGCTCAGCGAATCCGGCGTCGTTAAGGAAACGAATCCGGCGGGCGAGGCGGTCGCCTCTCTGCCGGCGGCGGGCGACGTCAAGAACCCGCTCGTATCGATAGTAAAGAGAAGCTCCCCGGCGGTCGTCAACATCGACGTCGAGAGCATGGTGACGCAGCAGCCGATAATGAACCCCTTCCAGGGCCATCCGTTCTTCGACGAATTCTTCGGCGAGGAGTTCTTCGGACCGCAGCAGCCGAGGAAGGTGCCGCGCCGCGGCAAGGGCTCTGGCTTCATCGTCAGCAAGGACGGCTACATCCTTACCAACAACCACGTCGTCGAGGACGCTGAAAAAATCCGCGTAACGATGCTCGACGGCCGTACCTTCGACGCGAAGAAGATAGGGCAGGACCCGACCTTCGACCTCGCTGTGATACAGATAGAGGCTAAGGACCTTCCGTTCCTTCCGCTCGGCGATTCCGACGCGACCGAAGTCGGCGAACAGGTCGTCGCGATAGGCAACCCCTACGGCTTCGGCAGCACCGTGACGGCGGGCATAGTCTCCGCTAAGAACAGGACGCTCCAGGCTCCCGGCGTCAACTTCCAAGGCTTCCTACAGACCGACGCGGCGATCAACCCCGGCAACAGCGGCGGGCCGCTCATCGACATGAACGGCAGCGTCATCGGCATCAACACGGCTATAATCCCCTACGCGCAGGGCATCGGCTTCGCGATTCCTATAGACATGGCGAAGCAGGTCATGGACGACCTCATCAAGCACGGCGAAGTGCGCCGCGGCTGGCTCGGCGCGACGGTGCAGCCGCTGACGGCCCCGCTCGTCGAAGCCTACAAGATACCGGTCAAGGAAGGCTCGATAATAGCCGACATACAGCCCGGCTCGCCTGCCGATAAGTTCGGCCTCCAGCGCGGAGACGTCATCGTCAAGATAGGCGATAAGGATGTCAAGACGAGCGAGGACGTCGTCTACGCGGTGCGCAACAAGCTCGCGGGCGACAAGGTGAAGTTCGAAATCTACCGCGACGGCAAGAAGATGAGCCTCGACGTGACGCTCGGCGACGTCAGCGAAGTCAAGTCCTTCAGCGGCAAGCCGAAGCAGGGCGGCGGCCAGCAGCAGACCCCGGCTGAATCTAAGCGCATGGGCATAACGGTCGTGCCGAACAGCGAAGAGTTCAGCGAGGCGCACGGCCTGACCGAGAGCGAGGGCGTAGTGGTCGTATCGGTCGAGCGCGGCTCGCGCGGACAGCGCGCGGGGCTGCGCGCGGGCGACACGATCCTCATTTCCTCCAATACGGGCATCAACACGGTGCCGGTGGAAGCGGCTTTGTACGCAAAGGAACGGGGGCTGACGGTGGTGTGCGTTACCTCGAAGAAAATATCCCGCACGCTTGCCTCCCGCGCGCCGGAGGGAAAGCGCCTGTATGAAGTGAGCGATATCGTCATTGACAACCATGCGCCCAGAGGCGACGGTTTGCTCACGATCCCCGGCACCCAGCAGATCACAGGCGGCGCGTCCACCTTCGGAAGCCTGTTCATCGCGCAGCGCATCGTACTGAAGATCGAAAACCTGTATCTTGCGCAGGGGCGGATGCCGCCGGTCCTGTGCAGCGCCAATCTGCCCGGCGGCGACGAATACAATACCAGCGCGGTGGCGGCGTATCAGGGCCGTATCAAAGCGCTGTGCTGAGGATGAGGTGAACGGTTTGTATCTGGTGTGCGACGGCGGGGGAACAAAGACGGATTTCCTGCTGTTTGAAAAAACAGGACGTGTGCGGGGCCGCGCGCAGGGCGCAGGCGCGAACGCAAATTTTGTGCCTCCGGCCGAAGCGGCGCATACCGTCTATGCGGGCGTTATGGAATGTCTGGCGCAGGCGGGGGCCGCGCCCGCGCAGGTGCGGGAATTCGTGTTGTTCATCCCCGGCTTCCGGCCCGCGCTGCCGGAACTGGAGACTCTTTTGGGGAGCGGGAACGTCCGGCAGCTGGGCGATGAAAAGAACGCTTTTTATGCGGCGCTGGGCGCGCCCTGCGGCATCGCCGTGCTCAGCGGTACAGGCTCTTTTGCCACCGGGCGGGACAAAGCGGGACGCACGGCCACAGCGGGCGGCTGGGGCCCGCTGTTCAGCGACGAAGGCAGCGGATATCATATAGGCGTTTTGTGCCTGTCGCGTCTGGCGCTGCTGCACGACACGCATGTGACCGGCACGCTTCTGGAAAAAAACGTGCTGGAAATGCTGGGCCTGCCGGATGTTCTGTCCATTCGCGACGCGGCATACCGGCCCGATTTTACGCGCAGGCATGTGGCGCGGCTGAGCTATGCTGTGGAACGGTCGGCCCGGGAGGGGGATGCAAATGCATGCGCGGTGCTGGATGAAGCGGCCTGTGCGCTGGCGCGCCTGGCTGCGACGGTGGCCGGGCAGCTGGACGCGGACGGCCTGCCTGTGGCGCTCACGGGCGGCGTGGCGCGCATGGGAGAGCTGTTCACCGGACGCTTCCGCCGGGCGCTGGAACATCTGGTACCCCAGTGCGTATACCAGCCGGCAAAGTACAGCCCGGTGGTGGGCGCGGCGCTTTGTGTGTTGAGCGAGAGCGCGGGCGTGGATATCACCGCACCCGGCGTCGCGGAAAATCTGATGAAAGAAAAGATGGGTGAAGCACATGTTGATGGATGAATATTTCGGTGCAATGAAGGGCGTTCTGGAAAAGGTGGAGCAGACCCAGCGGGAGGCCGTGCTGGAGGCTTCGGCAGAGATCGCGGAGCGCCTTGCCCGCGGCGGCGCGTGGCATATTATGGACACCGGCCATATGCTGATGTTTGAGGGCGTGGGCCGAACAGGCGGTATGATGGCGGTAAAGCCCATCCGCATCACCTGCGAGATACAGAACCCGGTGCGGCACCGGCCCGCGCCTGCGCGGGGCATCGTGGGCTACGACACCATTCCCGGCTTTGCCGATTACGTGCTGGGCCGTGCTAACGTGCTGCCGGACGACGTCATTATGATCGGCTCCGTTTCCGGTTACCAGTATTTTCCCGTGGATCTGGCGCTGAAGGCGAATGAAATGGGCTGCGCGACCGTGGCTGTCACATCGGTGGAATATTCGGGGCATCTTACCGGCAAGCACCCCAGCGGCAAGCGCCTGTTTGAGGCATGCACCTACTGTCTGGACAACTGCACCAATTACGGCGACACGCTGGTGGATGTGCCGGCGCTGGGCCAGCGCATCTGCCCGGCCAGCGGCATCAGCGCCAGCTACCTGATGTGGGCGGTGCAGAGCACGGTGGTGGAGAAACTGCTGGAAAAAGGCCTTAAGCCCAGTGTGTATATCTCGAACCATATGCCGGACGCGGCGCGCATCAACGGCGAGGCATTGGAAAATTATGAAAAATACGGTTTTTGAGGGGCCTGTCATGGAACTGAAAACAAACGCTTTCCGCGCCCGGTTTGCGCCGGAGGCAAACAATTTCGTCAGCCTTGTAAACCTTGCGACAGGGGACGATTATATCAAAGCCGCGCCCCGCGGCCCTCTGGTGGAGCTGTACGCGCTGGCGGACGGAGAAAAGAAAAAGCTGCTGCCCGGCGTACCGGGGATGAGTGCAGGAGCAGGCTTTCTGGAGATATCCTATACGGAGTTCGGCGGTCTGCCCATTGGTATGACTGTGCGCTGTACGGCGGAAAACGACCGTCTGTGCATCCGTGCCCGGATGGAGAACCACAGTGCGGCGGATGTTGTGGAGGTACTGATGCCGCACATCGGCGGCGTCTATCTGGGCGAGGACTACGCCGATGACGCCATCATCTACCCGCATCACGCGGGCGAGCGCACGCGCAACCCGGTAATGGGCTACGGTGTGAATAAAAAAGATTTCTGGCGCGCCAGCAGTGTTGCGTTCGGGGACATCTACCGCCGCGAGATTAACTACTGCGGCCTTGCGTCCATGAGCTGGATGTACTATTACGACGCCGAAAACGGCCTGTACATCGGCAGCCATGACGCGCGCTTCCCCGTGACGGGCGTCATAGCCGAAACAAGCGGAAGCGCCGAAGATCCGTGGATGGCCTTTGGCTTTCGCAAGCATTACCGCGTCCGTCCCGGGGAAAGCTATGAAACAGGGGAATATATTCTGGCCGTCACCACGAAGGACTGGCACTACGGCGCGCAGCTTTACCGCGCGTATATCGCGCCCTATTTGGATTTCGACCACAATCCGGCGTTTTTGGCGGACGAATGCGCGCTCAACCAATGCTACAATTTCAAGCGCACAGGCAATATCGAGCATACGTTCCGTGATATCCCGCAGATGTACGAAGAGGGCGCGGCCTGGGGCGTGCGCCACATGTTTCTGGCAAGCT
>UQVV01000070.1 GCA_900544635.1 uncultured Cloacibacillus sp.
CATCGCCTTCGAGGATCTGGACTTCAATTTCGGGAGACGTCGGCGATTTGAAGAAAGTCCTCTCGAACGTCAAGGCGCGCGGAACGTGGGGAGAAATGCAGCTCCGCGCCCTGCTTGAGCAGATGCTGACGAAGGAGCAGTACGCGGAGAACGTCGAGACGCGCCCAGGCAGCGGGCAGCGCGTGGAGTTCGCCGTCGTGCTTCCGGGCCGCGGCGAGGGCGGCGCGACCGTCTACCTGCCCATCGACTCGAAATTCCCGATGGAGGACTACCAGCGCATAACGGCGGCCTCCGAGCGCGGCGACGCCGCGGCGCTCACGGAGGCGCAGAAGGCTCTGCGCGCCCGCGTGCTCGACGAGGCGAAGGCGATACACGACAAATACATCGAGCCGCCGCATACGACCGACTTCGGCATACTCTACTTACCAATCGAAGGGCTCTACGCCGAGGTGCTGCGCCTCGACGGCCTCTGCGAGCGCATATCGCGCGAGTACCGCGTCGTCCCCGCCGGGCCGACGACGATATGCGCGCTCTTGAACAGCCTGCAGATGGGCTTCCGCACGCTCGCGATAGAGAAGCGGTCGAGCGAGGTCTGGGTGCTTCTCGGCAAGGTAAAGACGGAATTTGAAAAATTCGGCGTCGTGCTCGAAAAGACGCGCGAAAAAATAGAGGCCGCGGGCAAGGAGCTCGACAACGCCGGCGTGCGCACTCGCGCAATAAACCGCGCGCTGAAGAACGTCCAGCAGCTCCCGCTCGAAGGCGGCGAGGACTTCCTGACAGCGGGCGAAGACAAGGCGCAGCAGGGGAAGATTTTCTAAATCGTATAAAACGCCGTAAAACAGCGGCGCGCGGGTAAAATTCCCGCGCGCCGCTTAATTTTGCGCTCTTTCGTAAAACGGCCCTATTCTTCGCTCTCGGCGCGTCTGTTCGGAGGCGTGCGGACGCCGACGATTTCCGCGGTCACGTCGCCTGGGTTCATGAGGCGGAAGGGCTTCGAGCTTTCGTAGTATATGCTGTCGCCCTCGTTGAGCGTGTAGACGCGCCCGTCCTGCTCGAACTCCACCGCGCCGCTGAGCACGAGGAAGCACTCCTCGCCCGGGTACGAGGCGTACACGCCGTCGGGGTCGCTGTAGTGCGGCGCGAGCTTCATTATCGAGCATTCCATCTTCTTATTCGTCACGTCGTGCTGCAGCATCTCGTAGGTAATCGGCGCGCGCGGGCTGCTGATGATCTTGCGCTCGTCCCTCCGCACGACGATGTCTTCGACCGGGTCTGTGTCGAAGAAGTAGAGGAGCGGCACCCTGTAGTACGACGAGAGCTTGCGCAGCACGGAAATCGACGGCTCGACCTTGTCCGTCTCAATCTGGCTGAGATATCCCTGCGAAAGCCCGGAGGCTTCGGCGACCTGCTTCAGCGTCGCGCCGCGCTCTTTCCTCAATCTTTTTATGCGCTGTCCAAGCATCTTCCGTTCGTCACCGCTCTTTCAGTATTTTTACTTAGAGGCTTCTTTTATAATTATAACAAAAATTTCTAAATTTGATAGATAACGGCAAAAGGTTTATTGAGCTGAATATTTTGTAATGTAAATATTTTCGTAATAACAAAAATCTTGAGCGAACAGGCGCTTTACGGGAGAGGCGCGAAATGCGCGCTTATGCTAAAATTTATTCCCGTGCGGAGCGTTGGTGAACGCCCGCATAAGGTCTGTTGGGGGCGCTGAGTTTTGGCGGAGGTTCCGTTCTTCATAACGTTCGTATTCATCATATTCCCGGCTGCGGCCGTCGCCGCGGCGCTGCTCTACAGCCGCCGCTCCGATTGGAGGGCGGGACGCGCGGAGGCGGGGGAGCGCAGGAAATGAGCGCGGCGCTCGCCGTCTGCGCGCTCTACTTCGCCGTCTTCATCGCGATAGGCTTCGCGGCTGACCGGCGCGGCTCCGGGAGCGCGGAGAGCTTTTACCTCGGCGACCGCAATTTCGGCGCGGTGCCGACGGCGCTGTCCGTCGGCGCGTCTGATTCGAGCGGCTGGGTCTTCACCGGCGCGGTCGGCTTCGCATACGTCTACGGCGCGTCGATGATGTGGATATGCGTCGGCTATACCGTCGGCATATTCTGCAACTACGTCTTCGTTGCGCCCGCCCTGCGCCGCTTCACGCGGCGGACCGGCGCGGCCTCGCTTCCTCATTATTTCGCGCTGCGCTTCCCCGAGTGCGGCGCGCGGCTGCGGCTCGCCGCCTCGGCTCTCATCGCGGTATTCTTCACCGTCTACGCGGCGGGGCAGCTCACGAGCGCCGGCAAGGTATTCGAAGCCGCGGGCTTCAGCTACGGCGCGGCGGTCTGGGCCGCGGCCTTCGCGGCCACCTTCTACACATTCCTCGGCGGCTACAGGGCCGTCGTCTGGACCGACGTCGCGCAGGGTGTCGCGATACTCGCGGTGCTCGCGCTCTTCCCGGCGGCCTTCGTCATGCAGGCGGGCGGCTGGCACGCCTTCTGGGCGAAGCTCTGGACGATAGACCCCGCGCTGCTCTCGGCGGGCGGCGGACACACCGGCGCTTCGGCCTTCGCCTTCGCTGCGGGGCTCGCCTCGGGCGGCCTCGGCCTCATGGGACAGCCGCACATATTGCAGCGCTTCATAACGGCGCGCGACGACCGCTCGCTTTCGCACGCAGCCGTCCTCGGCGTCGCCTGGGTGCTCATCCAGGCCTCCGGCAGCACTCTGCTCGGCCTCTCCTGCCGCCTCATGCTTCCCTCGGTCGCAGACCCCGAGTTCGCCTTTCCGGCGCTCGTCATGCAGAAATTCCATCCGATAATCGCGGGCGTCGTAGTCGCCGCGGTATTCTCCGCGATACTCTCGACGCTCGACTCGCTGATCGTGCTCGCGGCGCAGACCGTCCACCTCGACATCATCGAGGGCGTATGCGGACGGAAGCTTTCCGAACGCGGCGCGAAAAAGGCGGGCCGCGCCGTCATCGCCGCCGTCGGCCTCGTCTCCGCGCTCGCCGCGGCCTCGGAGTCGCGCATGATATTCTGGTTCGTCCTCTACGCCTTCGCCGTCATGGGCGCGGCCTTCGCGCCGCCGCTGATTCTCTCGCTCCACTGGAAGCGCACGACGGGGCGCGGCGTCCTCTGCGGAATGCTCGCGGGCGTCGCCATCAGCGTGATTTGGTACAACGTCCCCTTCCTCAAGGCGCAGCTCTACGAAATCCTCCCCGCCGCCGCGGCCTCGGCGCTCGCGACAGTTGCCGTCAGCCTCGCGGACGCGCGGCGGCGCGGATAACCGCGCGCCGGGCGTCCGCTTCAAAACGGCATACTGACGCGGCGCGTCCGTCTCTCGCGCTGTGTTTTTCGCATAAAAAATCCGGCCCGCGGCTGCGAGCCGGATGATTTGTATTGTCTGCGCCGCGCGTTACGGGTGGGCGTATCTGCCGATGAAGAGCAGCGCTCCGCTCGCGTTGTCGCGGATCATGTAGACGAAGGGCCTGTCGGCGCAGAAGATTACATGCTCCTGCGGCGCGAGCGAGGCGCGCATGACTATGACTGCGGTCGCCGCGGCGGCTTCTGTGCCTTCTTCGGAGACTTCGACGAAGGTTTTGTGCAGGACGCCGCTTATCGCCATGTCGCGGTTGCCGGTGATGCCGGAGAAGTCCGCCGTTCCCGCGTCGAAGGCGGAGCCCATTCCGAGCGCGGCGAGCGTCGTGCTGAGGTCGTAGCTGCTTTCCTGCTTGAACTTGGGCATGAATATCTCGACCTCGGCGGGGCGCATTCCGGCGCTCCACTCGGCGACGCTTGCGGCGTTCATTCCGGCTTCGAGCGCTTCAAGCGAGGAATCCTCGTCGGGGAGCAGCACGAGCATGGAGAAGCGTCCGTCCTTGTAGGGCATCTCTATCATCTGCGCGCCGTCGAGCTTCGCGTAGTTGAGCTCCTTCGAGCGGCGGTTCATCATCTGTACGTTGACGGATTCTTCGGGCGTAGTCCAGAAGGGGCGCTCCTCGGTGTTTTCGGCCTTGAACTCTTCCTGCCATCCCGCCTTGAAGTAAACGGCGTTCGTCAGCACCATCTTCGTGTCTTTGCCGAGTGCGCCGCCGGGGATGATGTCGGTTATCTTGCCGGCGGTCTGGTCTTCAACCCAGTTGTTTATCGTTTTGCGCGCGCTTTCGGGGCGCTTTGCGTAGTCGAGCTGAGTGAGCCCCGCGCGGTAGTCGCGGCGCACGAGCTGGACGAATTCGGGCAGGAGCTTCTCGCCCTTCGCGGGCCATATCGCGTTCGCGGTTCTGACCGTCGCGACGCTGTCGGGGACGGCGTTGATTGAGCCTATCAGCGCGCCCATCCCCGCGTGGACGTCCGGCGCGAAGTGCAGCGCCCGCGCCATTTCGGCCTCGGTGACGCCGCGCGCCCCCGCGTAGGTCATCGCAAGCGCGGTCGATACGCTGTAGGGGGAGAGGAATACGTTTTCCCCCGCGGCTCCGGCGGCTGCCGCCTTATAGAGGTCGAAGGTGAATTCGTTGATGGAGAGGGCCGCGTCCTCGACGAGCGCCTGCGTGCCGTGCGAGAAGCTCTCCGCCGAGCCCTCGCCGGGCAGTCCCGCGCGCATCGCGCATATCTCTATGTCGCATCTCACGGCGTCGTAGTCGTAGCCCGCGCCTTCGAACGCGTCCTTGTAGGCCGCGGCGAGACGGCGCAGCTCGGAGAGCTCCGCGGCGCCGAGCTTCGTTATGTCGCGCTCCGCGCGCTTGACCGCCATGACCACCATCGAGGCCACCTGCTCGGGATTGTAGGCGCTTTTGCCGGGCGTCACGTCGGCGTCGATGAGGCCGCTCTGCGCGAGGCCGCCGAGCGAGCGGTATGTCCAGTGGAAGGACGGGATGAGCTGCGATGCGTCCGCAAACGCAGCGCCGGCGAAGGCGAGCGTCAGGACGGCTAACGCAAGTATTGCTGTTCGTTTCATTTCTATACCTCCGTTGTTCGGCCCTCGGGCCGTTCTGGCAAATGATTATAGCCTATATTTGTGTGAATCGTGTGTGCGCGCGCACGAAACGCCGCGCCGCGCGCCTTGGTGCTAAAATTATGGCGGGAATGTGGATTTTACCGGAGGGATGAATATGAACCTGTTCAGCGTAAATATGGAAAAATGCGTGAAATGCGGCGTCTGCATAAAGGCCTGCCCCGCGGGCATCGTGCAGTGGGGCGACCTCGGATATCCGGAGGTTGATGAGAAGCGCGCCGGGCGCTGCATCGGCTGCGGCCAGTGCGTGATGATGTGCCCGTCGTGCGCGGACGAACTTTCGTTTATGAAGGACGCTCAGACGGTGCGCGCGGCGGAGCTGAAGCTGCCCTCCGAGGAGGAGGCGCTGAACCTCATCATGTCGCGCCGCAGCGTGCGCATGTTCAAGGACGAGACGATACCGCGCGAGACCTTTGAAAAGCTTTTCAACGTCGTGCGCCAGGCTCCGACGGCGGTCAACAGCCAGAACGTGCGCTGGATA
This sequence comes from uncultured Cloacibacillus sp., assembly GCA_900544635.1. Lineage (GTDB taxonomy): Bacteria > Synergistota > Synergistia > Synergistales > Synergistaceae > Caccocola > Caccocola faecigallinarum. The sequence goes on from UQVV01000070.1 coordinate 5,480, forward strand.
GTGACGCTCGACCCCGCGAAGACGAAGGAGGTTACGAACCTCATACTTTGCTGGTTCCGCGAGGAAATTTTCAAAAATCCGACGAGCCGCGCGGCCCTGCTCGGCGCGGGCATGATAGCGAAGGCGAAGGAGGGCGACGACCGTCTGCTGCGCGGAGCGCCTCACGTCGCTATCGCCGTTACGCCTGCCGAATACGGCTGGCCCGAGGACGGCGCGATAGCTCTGACCTATCTTGAGCTCGCGGCGCACGCTATGGGCATCGGCTGCTGCTGGGGCGGCTACCTGACGACCGCGATACGCAGCTTCAAGGGGCTGCGCGAATATCTCGGCATCGGCGAGGACGAGCACGTCTGCGGCGCGCAGATGATGGGGTATGCGGCGCTGAAACCCGCGCGCCTCTTCGCGCCGCGCCGCGAGGTCAAGGTTGACTGGATTGGATAAAATTCCGCGCCGCCCGCTGACGATAGGCGTGCTCGCGCACGTCGACGCGGGCAAGACGACGCTGACGGAGCAGATGCTCTTTCAGGCCGGGGCGGTGCGTTCGCTGGGCCGCGTAGACGACGGCTCCGCGCACACGGACTTTACGGAGTTTGAGCGGCGGCGCGGGATTTCCGTGCGCGCGGCCTCGGCCTTCCTTTCGTGGAACGGCGCGAAAATCTACGTCATCGACACGCCGGGCCACAGCGATTTTTCCGGCGAGACGGAGCGCGCGGCGCGCGCGATGGATTTCGCCGCCGTCGCCGTCTCCGCGGTCGAGGGCGTGCAGGCGCAGACGGAGGTTATATGGCGCGCGCTGTCGAAGATGGGGATTCCCGCGCTGTTTTTCATCAACAAGACAGACCGCGAGGGCGCGGACGTCGATTCCGTCCTCGGAGAACTGGCGGAGCTGACGGGGCGCAGGCCCGCGCGCGTGCCTCTGGACGACCGCGCCGCGCTGGCCGAGACGCTTGCCGAGCACGACGACGGGGCGCTTGAAAAATATCTCGAGGAGGGCGAAGCGGCATTCTCCGACGAAGAATTGGAAAAACTGCTGCTCGAATGCTTTTATTCGAAAAAACTGATTCCATACGTAACGGGCGCGGCGCTGAAGGGCGAGGGCGTGGCGGAGCTGCTCGACCTGCTCGCCGCGCTCGCGCCGCGCGCCGGGGAAACGGATACGCCGCTCTCGGGCGTCGTCTTCAAGGTGGAGCACAGCCAGGCGCTGGGCCGCGTTGCGCACGTGCGCCTCTTCTCCGGCGAGCTTAAAAACCGCGACGCGGTGAAATGTTCGCCCTCGGGCGCTGAGGGCAAGGTGACGCAGATACGCGAGGTGCAGGGCGCGAAGGAGCGCGACACGGGGCTGCTGCGCGCCGGCGAGGTCGGGGCCGTCTGCGGCCTTCCGCGCGTGGTCTGCGGCGACGCCTTCGGCGACCCGTCGCTCGTGCCGCCGCGCGCCGAAATGTCCGCGCCGCTGCTGCGCGTCAAGCTGACGCCGCCCGCGGACGCCGTTTATCCCGCGCTCGTCGCGGCGCTTGAAGAATTGTCCGCGGAGGACCCGCTGCTCGACGTGATATGGGAGAAGGAGGTGCGCGAGCTTCTCGTTCGCGTCACGGGGCTCATGCGCGTCGAGACGCTGCTGCTCGCGCTGCGCGAACGTTACGGCATCGAGGCGCGGGCGGGCGAGCCGATGGTGATTTACAAGGAACGCCCCGTGAAGCGCGGACGCGGCTTCGTCGAGTACACGATGCCGAAGCCCTGCTGGGCCGTCATGCTCTTTGATATAGAGCCGCTGCCGCCCGGCGCGGGCGTGGTGTTCGAGAGCGTCGTGCCCGACGACAAAATCTTCCGCCGTTATCAGGCGCAGGTGCGCCAGACGCTGCCCGAGGCGCTGCGGCAGGGGCCGCGCGGCTGGGAGGTCACGGACCTGAAAATAACGCTCACAGACGGCGAGCACCACATCGTCCACACGCACCCGCTCGACTTCGCGCTCGCGACTCCGATGGGGATTATGGACGGCCTCGTAAACTGCGGCACGGAGCTGCTCGAGCCGGTGCTCGACTTCAAGCTGACCTACCCAGAGGAATGCGGCGGAAAGCTGATGGGCGAGCTGCTCGCGATGCGCGCGGCCTTCGACAGCCCCGTCGTGCGCAAAGGTATGTTCACGATGACGGGCCGCCTGCCGCTCGCGACGAGCATGGATTTCCCGGCGCGCCTCGCGTCGCTGACCGGAGGGCGCGGAACGTTCTCGGCCGCCCCAGCGGGCTGGGAGCCGTGCCCGCCCGGAGAGGGGCGCGACGTGCCCTACAGGGGAGTGTCTCCGCTCGACAGGGCGAAATATATTCTTTACAAACGCGGCGCGCTCGGCGCATAGAAAGGAGAAGGGCTTTATGAACGACTTCACGCACGTAACGACGATACGGGTCCGCTACAGCGAGACCGACCAGATGAAAATAGTCTACAACGCCAACTACCTCGACTGGTTCGAGATAGCGCGCACGGAGCTCTGCCGCAAGTGGGGCAGGCCCTACACCGAATGGGAGGCGCAGGGGCTGATGCTGCCCGTCGTCGAGGCCTACTGCCGCTACAAGAGCCCCGCGCGCTACGACGACGAGATAGAGCTCTGGGCGCGCATAACGGAGCTCAAATGCCACAGCGTGAAATTCGAATACCGCGTGAAGCTCGCCGGGAGCGGCAGACTTCTCGCCGAGGGCTGGACGAAGCACGGCTGCACCGACCCGTCCGGCAAGCTCTATAAAAAGGATCATCCGTTCTATCTTTGGGTGAAATCCCTCGAAGGTGAGACGGCCTAGCGCGCGGCGCGGCTTCTCGCTCGCGGAGCTGCTCTGCGCCGCGCTCGCGCTCTGCGTCCTCGCGGGCGCCGCGGCGCTCTCGTTCCGCGATACCGGCGAAAGGCGGATCGTGCTCGAAGAGGCGGAGGAGCTTCGCGCGTGGCTCTCCTCGCGCATGGCGCAGGCCGCGCGCGAGGGCGCGGAGTTCAAGCTGATAATAGACGCCGACAAGACCACGCAGGAGCTCGGCTTCACGATAGAATGGTACGGCGGCCCGCGGGACCTCGAGACGGAGACATACGCGCCGGGCCGCGCGGCGATAGAACGCGACAGCCTCGCGAACGA
>UQVV01000071.1 GCA_900544635.1 uncultured Cloacibacillus sp.
CGCGCCGGAAAGGCGCGCCACGTCGGAGAGTTCGTCTACCGACACCGGGTCTACGATATAGGCCGGAGCGCCGGATTTCTCCGCGAAACGCTGCGCTATGAACGGGCCGAGGTTCGAGGCGTGCTCGCCGCGCGGCGCGCGCGTGAGCCAATCTGTCATAGCGTCGTTGACGATGTACGTCCCGGACGGGACGGGCGCGAGCAGCCCGCCGCGGCCGACGGCTGCGTCGAATTTGCGCGCGCCGAAGCCCGCTTCGGAAAGCGCCGACGCTATCGCCGCGCAGCGCGCGGGAAGCTGCGCGAGTATAGTTTCATACTTCGCGCGTTCATCGTCGGGGAAAGGCAGATTTTTCTCGAACTCCCGCCGCTCGTCCTCGTAGACGGCGATTTTGGTCGAGGTCGAGCCGGGGTCGGCGGCGAGTATCAGCAACGGTGCATTCCTCCAGCGACGAGGCAGGAGAGCGCGATGGCGTTGAACTTCGTCTCGTGGTCGTCGGTGCGCGAGACGAGGATTATCGGGGCCTTCGCGCCGAGGACGACGCCCGCGGACTTCGCGTGACAGTAGTGTATCAGCGTCTTGCAGTGTACGTTGCCGCACTCGATGCTCGGCACTATCGTGAGGTCCACCTTGCCCGCGATTACGCTGCGGATGCCCTTGCGCTCCGCCGCCTCCTTCGACGCGACGACGTCTATCGCCATCGGCCCCTCTATCGTGCAGGTGCAGGGCAGGCCGTCGAACTCGCCCGCGCGCCACGCCTCGACGAGCGCCGCGGCGTCCACCGTCGCGGGCATGTCGGGGTTGACGCGCTCGTTCGCGGCGAGAATCGCGACGTTGACGTGCTCGTAGCCGAGCGCGTGTATCGCGCGCAGAGAGTTCGCGATGATATATTTTTTCTCCTTGAGCGTCGGCGCGATGATGAAGCCGCTGTCGGCGCAGAACGAAAGATGATGCTCGCCCGGTATCTCGAGCACGGCGAGATGGCTCAGTATGCGCCCGGTGCGCAGGCCGTTCTCCTTGTCGAGCACGGCGTGCAGGAAGTCCTCCGTGTTGACGAGCCCCTTCATCAGCGTGTAGCCAGAGCCCTCGCGCACTATCGCGACTGCCCTGCGCACCGCCTCCGCCGGCGTGTCCGCGTGGACGAGCTGCGCGCGTTCCGCGACGCCGTATTCCTCCATAGCGGGGCGAAGCACCGCTTCGTCGCCGACGAGCACAGCGCGGCCGAGGCCGTGGCCGAAGGCGAGCTTCATCGCCTCGACGGTCTCCACGTCCGCGGAGGCCGCCACCACGCAGCTGCCGCCGAGACAGCCGCAGCAGTTTATCATTTCGTCGAAAGTCTTATACATGAACAGGCCTCCAGTCGTTTCAGCACGCGCGCGCGGCGCGGCTGTATATTTGCTGAGATTATTATATAATGTCCCGAGGCTCCGCCGTTTTACGGAGCGTGGAGGTAATGCGATGAGTTTTGTCGAGAAGGCGAAGAGCATACTGTTTCACCGAGGCCCGGTCGATTTGGGCGACGGGCACGTGCTTTCGTCGCTCGCGCGCCTCTCCGTGCCGTCGATAGGCATGGTGCTCTTCCAGACGCTCTTCAACCTCGTCGATACTATTTTCATCTCGTGGCTCGGCGAGAGCCACATGGTCGCGATTTCGTACACCTTCCCGGTGCAGATAGGCGTCTTCGCTCTGCTCGAGGGCGTCGGCAACGGCGTGACGGCGCTCGTCGGCCGCCGCCTCGGCGAGAACGACGTCGAAGCGGCGCGGCGCACGGCGCGCTGCGGCCTCGTCTTCGCCTACGTGCTGAGCCTCGTGTGGCTTCCGTTTTTATTCCCCGGGCCGTCGAACGCATTCTTCCGTATGCTCGGCGCGTCGGACCCCGAGACGCTGCGCCAGGCGTGGCTCTACAACATGTGGATACCGCCGATGACGGTGGTCATAGCCTTCACCTACATCGTGAACTCCATCTTCCGCTGCCAGGGCGACACGATGACGCCGCTGCGCTTCTTCCTCGTCGCGAACAGCCTGAACTTCGTGCTCGACCCGCTCTTCATCTTCGTCTTCGGCTGGGGCATGACGGGAGCCGCCGCGGCTACCTTCATCGGACGCGCGGCGGGCGCGGTCTACCTTATAAGAAAGATGCGCCGCGACAGCGCGATACAGATTCCTCTATTCGCCGCGCCGCGCCGCGAGATGCTTCCGATATGGCGCGCCGTCGCAGCCATCGGCCTGCCCGTCACGCTCTCGACCGGAAGCGTCGCGCTCGGCATGGGCTCGGTCAACCGCGTGCTCACCGAGGCCTACGGCAACGTCGCGATAGCGGGCTGGATGATTTCGCTGCGCATCGAGGACATAGCCTTCGGCACGCTGATGGGCGTCAGCAACGCGCTCGTCCCCTTCATCGCCTTCAACTACGGGCGGCGCAGCTTCGTAAGGATAAAGGAAGGAATCCGCGCCGCGCTCGTAATCTGCTGCTGCGTCACGCTCTCGCTCTGCTTCCTGCTCGCGCTGTGGCCGTGGCCAGCGATCGGCCTCTTCCGCCCCGAGCCGGACGTGGCGCACGCGGCTGTGCGCTCGCTGCGCATCACGATGGCGGGCTACCCCTTCGCGATGTACGGCATGATTTACAACGCGCTCTTCATCGCGGTCGGCAGCTCCGTCTACGGCTTCCTCGTGCAGATAAGCCGCTGCATCGCGTTTCGTCTGCCGATGGCGTGGTTCCTCGCCGCGACGGTCTCGATGAGCTGGGTCTGGCTCTTCCAACCTCTTTCGTTCGTCTGCGCCGCGGTTTTGACGTGGCTCTTCGCGCTGCGGCTTATGAACAAACTCAAAAACGAACTCGACGGCGCTCCGCTGCCGCCGCGCGCGCAATAGGAGGCGCTTTTATGAAAAATCTTCCGAAAGAGGTCGACCTAGGAAAGGACCCCGTCGGCCCGCTGCTTCTCAAGCTCGCCGCGCCCGCGATAGCCTCGCAGCTCGTCAACGCGCTCTACAACGTCGTCGACCGCATGTACATCGGCCACATACCGGAGGACGGCGCAGCGGCTCTCACCGGCCTCGGCGTCTGCTTCCCGCTCATCATGCTGATATCCGCTTTCGCGAACCTTATCGGCATGGGCGGCGCGCCGCGCGCGAGCATACTGATGGGCCACGGCGACGAAAAGGGGGCGGAGCGCATCCTAGGCAACTGCTTCGCCGCGCTCGTCGCGCTCTCCGTCGCGCTCACGGTCTTCTCGTTCGCCTTCATGCGCCCGATGCTCATGCTCTTCGGCGCGAGCGAGGCGACGATAGGCTACGCTATGGATTACATGGAAATTTACGCCGCGGGCACGATTTTCGTGCAGCTCACGCTCGGCATGAACGTCTTCATAACGGCGCAGGGCTTTTCAAAAATCAGCATGATGACCGTCGTCATAGGCGCGGTCACGAACATCGTGCTCGACCCCATTTTTATCTTCGTCCTCGGCATGGGCGTGCGCGGCGCGGCGTGGGCGACCGTCATATCGCAGGCGGTCAGCGCCGTCTGGGCGCTGCGCTTCCTCTGCGGCGGGCGCACCGTGCTGAAGCTGCGGCGCGAGAACATGCATATATCCCGCTCCGTAATCATGCCCTGCGTCGCGCTCGGCCTCGCGCCCTTCATAATGCAGTCGACGGAGAGCCTGCTTGTGCTCTCCTTCAACTCGTCGCTCCTGAAGTACGGCGGCGACCTCGCCGTCGGCGCGATGACGATCGCCTCGAGCGTCATGCAGTTCGCGATGCTTCCGGTCCACGGCCTCACGCAGGGCTCGCAGCCGATAGTGAGCTACAACTACGGCGCGGGCAACCCCGAGCGCATGAAGCAAGCCTTCGCGCTGCTGCTCAAGTCCTGCCTCGCCTACACCGCGGCGCTCTGGGCGCTCTCGATGCTCTGCCCCGGCCTCTTCGTAATGATATTCACTGGAGACCCCGAGCTCTCGGCGGCGGCGCGCTGGGCGATGCGCATCTACATGGCGAGCGTCGTGCTGATGGGCGCGCAGACGGCGTGCCAGCAGACCTTCGTCGCGCTCGGCAACTCAAAGACGTCGTCGTTCCTCGCCCTCCTGCGCAAGATAATCCTGCTCATTCCGTTCATCTATATAATGCCGCACTTCTTCGACGACAAGGTCTTCGCGGTATTCTTCGCCGAGCCCGTGGCGGACTTCCTCGCAGTGACGGCGACGGTCACGCTCTTCAGCCGCGAGTTCCGCCGCCTGCTGCGCTCGATGCGCGAGCGCCGGGCCGGGCAAAGCGCCGGCGCTTGACACATCAGGCGCGAGCGGTTATAAATTATTTCGGAAGAGGGAGGGGAGCCTTCCTCGCATGAGACGAGACAAGACGAGATAAGCTGCCAGATTAGACGAGTGTGTTGACTGCTTAGACATTCAAGGCTCCGTCGTGCGCGGCGGAGTCTTTTTTTATGACTTTATACATCTTCAACGCTTGGGGGAATTTTCATGGTTCGCAGGGTCTGTATGGGAAACGAGGCGATAGCGCTCGGCGCGCTCGCAGCGGGGCTCAGGCTCGCCGCCGGATATCCCGGCACTCCTTCGACTGAAATTATCGAAACTCTAGTGCGCGAACGCCGCGCGGGCGTGGACGTGCAGTGGTCCGTCAACGAGAAGGCCGCGCTCGAGGTCGCGGCAGGCGGCGCATACGCGGGCGCGCGCACTATGTGCACGATGAAGCAGGTCGGCCTCAACGTCGCCTCCGACCCGCTGATGAGCCTTGCCTACATCGGCGTCAAAGGCGGCATGGTCGTCGCCGTCGCGGACGACCCGGGGCCGTGGTCGTCACAGACCGAGCAGGACACGCGCAATTTCGCGAAGCACGCGAACCTCCCCGTCTTCGACCCGTCGTCGCCCGAGGAAGCCTACGAAATGATCCAGACGGCCTTCGACTTCTCCGAAAAATACGCGCTTCCGGTGTTTCTGCGCCCGACGACGCGCGTCTGCCACGCGAGCGCCGAGGTAGAGCTGCGCGAGCCGTCGCCCGTCAAGGAGGCGGACGGCTTCGAGCGCCGCCCCGAGTGGTGCATCTTCCCCGCGCTCTCCTACCGCAAGCACGGCGAGCTCGAGGTCAAGCAGCATGAAATGGCGGGCGCCTTCGACGCGATGCCCTACAACAGAATAGAAACCTACGGAGCGGGAAGCCGCCGCGCAGTCGCCGCCTCCGGCATATCGTACCTCTACGCGAAGGAAGCGCTGAACGAGCTCGGCGCGGACGCGACGCTCTACAAGGTCGGCACGCCCTACCCGATGCCCGAGAAGCTCACGCAGGACTTCCTCGCGGGCGCGGATTCCGTGCTCGTGCTCGAAGAGCTCGACCCCGTCGTCGAAGAGCAGCTTCTTATAGAAGCGGCGGGCCGAGTGCCGGTGCTCGGCAAGCGCAGCGGCGACATGCCGTGGAACGGCGAATATTCGTTCGAGCTGATAAAGGCGGCGCTTGCGAAATATCTCGGCCTCTCCGCCGAAGCCGAGCCCGCGCCCGAGCTTCCGCAGCTTCCCGTGCGCCCGCCGGTGCTCTGCGCGGGCTGCCCGCACCGCGCTTCGTTCTACGAGGCGAAGGTAGCGACGAAGGACTGCAAAAAAGCGATTTACTGCGGCGACATCGGCTGCTACACGCTCGGCAACGCCGCGCCGCTCAACATGGTCGACACCTGCCTCTGCATGGGCGCGGGCATAACGCTCGCCCAGGGGCTCGCGCTGACGGAGCCGGGCGCGAAGTGCCTCGCCTTCATCGGCGACTCGACCTTCTTCCACACCGGAATCCCCGGCGTAATCAACGCCGTCTACCAGGGAACGGACATCACGATAATAGTCCTCGACAACCGCACGACAGCGATGACCGGCCACCAGCCGCACCCCGGCACGGGAAAGCGCGCGCTCGGCGATGACAGCATAGCGCTCGACATAGAGACGCTGCTGCGCGCCTGCGGCGTGGAGCACGTCGCGCGCGTCAACCCGTTCGATTTTGAAAAATCCGTCGCCGCGATGAAGGCGGCCGTCGCATACGAAGGCCCCTCCGCGGTCATAGCCGAAGCGCCCTGCATAGCGAACGTGAAGAAAAAAGCCCCGGCGCACTTCGTCGACGACAAATGTATAAAATGCGGCAGATGCGTGCGCGAGATAGGCTGCCCCGCGATTACGCCCGACGCCGAGGGCCGCGCGGTCATCAGCGCGTCGCTCTGCACCGGCTGCGGCCTCTGCGCCAACGTCTGCCCCGTCCACGCGATAAAGGAGGGCGAAGCCCATGCTTAGCAGCATAGTGATAGCCGGAGTCGGCGGACAGGGCACGCTGCTCGCCTCGCGCATACTCGCCGAGGCGGCGCAGGCGAAGGGGCTCTTCGTCCGCACCTCGGAGACGATAGGCATGGCGCAGCGCGGCGGCTCCGTTTCGAGCCACCTGCGCATAGACGCGCGCGAGGTCTCGCCGATAATCCCGGCGCGCCACGGCGACGTGCTGCTCGCCTTCGAGCCCGCCGAGGCGGTGCGCATGATTCCGAAGCTCAAAAGCACGGCGCAGTGCGTCGTCAACACGGACGAGATAATCCCGACCAACGTCGCGCTCGGCAAGGGCGCGTACCTCGGCGGGGAATACCTCGCGACGATGAAGCGGCTCTACCCCGACGCGCTCTTCCTAAAAGGCGCGGCGCTCGCGCTCGAAGCGGGAGACATCCGCACGCTCAACGTAGTAATCCTCGGCGCGGCCTGCGGAGCCGGAAAGCTCCCCTTCACGACCGAAGAGGTGCGCGAGGCGATAGCGCGCTGCGTCAGGCCGAAGCTCCTGCCGATGAACGAAAAAGCCTTCATGCTCGGCATAGAAGCATCCTCCCGCCGATGGTGAAACACCCATAACGTGCTGACGGTGCGCCTTGCGCACCGTCACCCTGAGAATCTTCTGTGCCCGATAATGCGGGGCAGGCTCCTCAGGGCCTCCGTCCCAATCACGTAATAGAATCACGAGAACAGACCAGACTTAGCCAAGACCAGACAAGGAGAATAACAATGAACGAACTTACGATAATGAGCCAGTGTTTCGCGCAGGTGCGCCGCGTCGCCAAAGAGAGCCCGATGTACCGCGAGAAGTTCAAGGATATACCGGTCAACACGATGATGACGAAGGAGCAGTTCGAGACGCTGCCCTTCACGACGAAGCAGGACCTCCGCGACGCCTACCCGATGGGCATGCAGTGCGTGCCGAACGATAAAATAGTCCGCGTCCACTCGTCGTCGGGGACGACCGGGACGCCCGTCATCATGCCCTACAGCGCGCAGGACATCGAGGACTGGGCCGTCATGTTCGAGCGCTGCTACCAGTTTGCGGGCGTCACGCCCGAAGACCGCGTGCAGATAACGCCGGGCTTCGGCCTCTGGACCGCGGGCCTCGGCTTCCAGGCCGGAGCGGAGCGCCTCGGCGCAATGGTCATACCGACCGGCGCGGGCAACACCGACCGCCAGCTTCAGCTCATGCGCGACCTCAACGCGACGGTGCTTTGCAGCACGTCGTCCTACGCGCTCGTCATCGCCGAAGAGGTGGACAAGCGCGGAATGCGCGACCAGATTCACCTCAAGCGCGGAATATTCGGCTCCGAGCGCTGGGGCGACAAGATACGCGAGCGCATCCACGAGACGCTCGGCATAGAGTTCTTCGACATCTACGGGCTGACGGAAATCTACGGCCCGGGCATCGCGATAGACTGCGAGGAGCACACGGGGATGCACTACTTCAACGACTACATCTACTGCGAGATAATCGACCCCGTCACGGGCAAGGTGCTGCCCGACGGCGAGCAGGGCGAGATAGTCATCACGACCTTCCGCAAGGAGGCCGCGCCGCTCATCCGCTACCGCACGCGCGACATCTCGCGCATAATCCCCGGCGAATGCCCCTGCGGCTCGCCGTTCCCACGCCTCGACAGAATCGTCGGACGCAGCGACGACATGATAAAGGTCAAGGGCACGAACATCTACCCCGCTCAGGTCGAGGAGATACTCAAGAACATCGACGGCTTCTCAAGCGAGTACCGCATCATCCTCGAGAACAAGGACCTCCGCGACCGCATGATAGTGCAGGCCGAGATGAAGGAGGGCGCGGACCCGGAGCGCCTCGCCGAAGAGCTCGTGCGCGAGTGCAAGTCCGGCCTCGGCATCCGCGTCGTCCCCGACGTGAAGAAGCTCGGCGAGCTCCCGCGCAGCGAGAAGAAGACGCAGCGCGTCATCGACAACAGATATTAAGCGAAGCTTCGCAAAACGCGCGGCGGCGGGAAATTTTCCCCCGCCGCTTTTTCATGCGCGCGCGGCGGCGCAGCGGACTTGCCGCGCGTTCCGCAAAAGCGCGCGCGTTTTTCGCGAGCGCCGTGCGTTCGCGCCGCGCGCCGCGCTTTTGCCTCCGCGCCGTTGATTTACCGCCGCGGCGCGAAGAGCGCGCCGTTTCGCAAGTTTACCGTCCGCGCGGCGAATCCGCGCCGTTCCGTAAATTCGCCGCGCGCGCCGCCGTTCGCCGCCAGCGCGCAAAGCTCGCGCCGCGGCGCAGCGCCGACCTCCGCGCCGCAAGCCGCGGCC
>UQVV01000072.1 GCA_900544635.1 uncultured Cloacibacillus sp.
GCCGCCGCGCATCCAGTGGTTCGTGCTGCACATCGCGACGCAGCCTATGCCGTGCAGTGCTGCGAGCTCCATGGCGCGCGTTATGCCGAAGGCCGCGTTTGTGCAGCCGACGCCGATATTCCCGTTCCAGCGCTCGAGCGCGCCGAAGGCGGCTTCGAGCTCGGGCTCGGCCTTCGGATCTACGGAGCCGCTTTCGATGTAAGAGACGAAGCGCGGGAATCTGTTCAGCCCGTGCGAGGCGACGCCGTCGCAGCTGTTGTCCGCGAATATTTCTGCGGCGGTATCAGCCTTTTCGGGCGTGAGCCCTTTTTGACGAGTATCGCCTCAAAAAGGCTTTTCAGTTCGCCGTAGGGGACGCGCATCCGTTTTACTTCCCGGCCTTCGCCTTGGTCTCCTTGTCTATCGCTTCCCAGAGGCCGTTGAGGTAGGCTATGCCGAGCGCCCTGTCGTAGAGGCCGTAGCCGGGGCGGCCCTGCTCGTCCCATATCATGCGTCCGTGGTCGGGGCGGATGTAGGCGTCGGGCACGGTCTCGTAGGCGGCCTTGACTATCTCGTACATGTCGAGCGAGCCGTCGCTCGAAAGGTGCGAGGCTTCGCGGAATTTGCGGTAGCCGAGGTATTTTACGTTGCGGATGTGCAGGCAGGCGATGCGGTTCATCGCGCCGAAGTGGCGTATCGCGCCGGGGATGTCGTTCTCTGGGTTCGAGCCGAGCGAGCCGGTGCAGAGGCAGAGCGCGTTGGCCGGGCTGTCAACCATAGCGACGATTTTGTCGAAGTCGGCCTGCGAGTGCGCTATGCGCGGAAGGCCGAAGATGGGCCACGCGGGGTCGTCGGGATGCACTGCCATGCGGACGCCGCACTTCTCGCAGGTCGGGATGATGCGCTCGAGGAAGTATTTGTAGTTCGCGCGCAGGTCGTCGGGCGTGACGTTTTCGTAGAGCTTGAGAACTTTCTCGAGTTCTTTGAGGCGCTCCGGCTCCCAGCCGGGGAGCGTGAAGCCCTGCGAGTCGCGCGCGGTGTTCTCCACTATCTGAAGCGGCGTCATGCCGAGCAGCTCTGCCTCGTCGTAGTAGAGGGAGTTTGAGCCGTCCTCCGGTATCTCGCGCGCGAGGTCGGTGCGCAGCCAGTCGAATACCGGCATGAAGTTGTAGACGATGACCTTGACGCCGTATTTCGCGAGGTTTTCTATCGTCGTGATGTAGTTGTCGATGTATTTCTCGCGGCTCGGCAGTCCTAGCTTGATGTCCTCATGGACGTTGACGCTCTCTATTACCTCGACTTCGAGGCCCGCGGCGTGTACGTGCTCGACGTAGGGCTTTATCTCATCTTCAGTCCATACGTCGCCGGCGGCTTTGTCGAGCAGCCCCATAAGGCCGGTGCAGCCCGGTATCTGTTTGATATATTTGAGCGGAATCGGGTCGGCGCCTTCGCCGTACCACCTGAATGTCATTTTCATGTCGTTTTCCTCCCTTTATCTGTTTTTACGCAAGCTCCGCAGGAACGTACGACGGCGCGGAAGTCTCTTCGTCGAGAGTTTTTCTGACGGCTCCAGGGCCGGCGAGCATGCGTTTGAAATATTCAAGGACTTTGTCGGCAAGCCCAGCGTCGTAGAGGTTCACCGCAAATATGCGTTCGCTCGAAAGTATCGGGCGCAGGCAGTCTCCTGCGCTCTCTGGCTCGCCGAGACGGACGTTCGCGACATAGCCGCGCAGCTCGTCGAGCAGCGGGTCTGGGCTGAGCTCCATCGGCTTGCCTTCGTCGTCGAGCGCGAGCATGTAGCGGCACCAGGCGGCTATGACGAGCGGTATCGCCGTGAGATTATGTACGTCGAGGTCGGCGCGCGAGAGGTACTGCTTTATCGTCTCGCCGTAGCGTATCGGCAGCTTCTGCGACGTGTCTGTGGCGATGCGCTGCGGAGTGTCCGGAATGTATGGATTGGGCAGGCGCTCGCTTATTACTTCGGCGATGAACTCAGACGGGACGAATATCTTCGGGTCGGCTACGACCGGCATTCCCTCGACGTAGCCGATGCGCTTGATGAGGCGTACTATCGCGGCGTCGTTCATCTCTGCGGCTATCGACTTGTAGCCGAGCAGGCAGCCGAATACCGCCATCGCGGTGTGCAGCGGGTTGAGGCAGGTGCAGACCTTCATGCGTTCGACGAGGTCGACCGTCTCGCGCGTGGTGAGGCGGACGCCGGTCTTTTCAAGCGGCGGGCGTCCGTTCGGGAAGTCGTCTTCGATTACGAGGTACTGCGGCCCTTCGGTGTTGACGAAGGGAGCGATGTATGTGTTCTTGTCCGTTATGACGAGCTCCGTGCTCTCGAAGCCGCTCTGCTTGAGCTTCTCGGCGACGGAGGCGTCGGGGCGCGGCGTGATTTTGTCTATCATCGACCACGGGAAGGAGACCTTCGGCCCGTCGATGTAGTCGACGAATTCCTTCGGCGCGGAGCCGTTTTCGGCCCACTTGACCGCGAAGGTTCTGACGGAGTCGAGGAGCTTGTCGCCGTTGTGCGAGAAGTTGTCCATGCTGACCATCGCGATGGGGTGCGCGCCCGCGCGGAAGCGTTCGAGCAGCAGCGCCGCGATTATCGCCATGCCGTTGCCGAGCACCTTGTCGGACGAAGCGTCCTCAAAGGCCGCCTGCACCGCGGGGTAGTAGTTGCCGGAAAGGTCTTTGATATGGTAGCCCTTCTCGGTTATCGTGAAGCTGACCATCTGGAGCTCCGGCGAGCGGAAGATTTCGCGGCAGCGGGCCCACTCCGACGGATATTCCGCGTCGGCGCGCAGCACGTCGCCTACTCCGGCTACTACCTTCTTGGAAAGGCTGCCGTCGGCCGCCATGACGACGCGCAGCGCGAGGTCGTCGAAGGGCTCGTAAATCTTTGAAATAACCTGCTGGTCGAAGGTCGAGACCACCGTGATGCCGCTCTGAATGTCGCCCGATTCGAGCAGCCTGTCCGCGAGGTCGGCTATGAAGCCGCGGAAGATGTTGCCCGGCCCGACGTGTACCCAGCGCGGGTGCGCCTTCGTCTCCTCCTTCATCTTCTCGATGTCGAATGTGGGTACGCCGATGCCGGCCTCCGCCCACTCAGAACGCTTTTTCAAGTCCTCAAGCGTTAATTTGACCATTTGAAAATCACCTCTGAAAAATTATCCTTTGGCCTGACTGATATAAAAAGCAGGGCCGAAAGCCGTATGCGGCTTCACGCGGCCCTGCGTTTCGTAAAGCTTTGAACTGCGCTAGCCTCCGTACACCCAGTTCGGAAGGAAAAGGATGAGATCCGGGAAGAAGACGGAGACGGCGAGCGTGGCGAATATCGCGACGAACCACGGAATCGCGTAGCGCGTAGTCTCCTGCACCGAGCAGTTCATAATCGAAGAGCAGGTGTAGAGCGCGACGCCGACGGGAGGCGTGGAGCAGCCCATCGTGACCGTAGTCATCATGACGATGCCGAAGTGCACCGGGTCGATGCCGAACTGGCGGATGACCGGAAGGAGTATCGGCGTGATGATGAGCGTGATGACCGTCGTCTCCATGAACATGCCGCATATCGTAAGCAGTATGATTATGCTCCAGAGCAGGACTATGCGGCTGTCGGTGAAGCCGACGAGGGCCTTCGCGAGGACCGCGGGCAGCTGGTCGTAGACGACGCCGTAGCTGAAGATTCCCGAGAAGGCGAGAATCATCGTGATGACGGAGAGGTCCTTGACGCTGTCGATTACGCAGGTCTTGAACTTGTCCCACGTAAGCTCCTTATAGACGAAAGCTCCGATGGTGAAGGCGTAGAAGATAGCGAACGCGCCGGACTCCGACGGGGTCATGATGCCGAAGCGTATGAGCGCTATCAGGATGAACGGGAAGAGCAGCGCCCAGATGCTTTCCCAGCACGCCTTGAGTATCACGCTGAGCGGATAGGGCTTGTCGTGGTCAGGCTTGTAGCCGAGGCGGCGCGCCGACCACGATGTCGCGATCAGCATGAATATGCACATGATGATGCCCGGCACGAAGCCCGCGACGAAGAGGCGTCCGATGGAGACCTCGCCGACCGTTCCGTATATGATGAGCCCCATCGACGGAGGAATCGTCGCGACGATGAGCCCCGTGAGGCAGTTGACCGCGGCGGCCCATCCGGGGGCGTAGCCGCGCTTCGTCATTTCGGGGCCGAGGATGCGGCATTCCATAGCCGCGTCGGCGACCGCCGAGCCCGAGACGCCGCCCATGAGCGTGGAGAGGACGACGGAGACCTGCCCGATGGAGCCGTACATGTGCCCGGTCAGGACGTTCGCGAGCTTGACGAGGCGCGAGGTGATGCCCGTGTTGTTCATAAGGTTGCCCGCGAAGATGAAGAGCGGTATCGCGAGCATCGTAAAGGACTGCGTCGTGGAGAGCGACTTCTGGACGAGAATCGTCCACGGAATCTCAGGCGTAAGGATGAAGAATATCGCGCCGGAGATGGCTATCGCGAAAGCGACGGGCATCCCGAGGAAGAGGAATACGAGGAAGAAACCTATCGCCTCTAACATTAGTTCTGCCCCCATTCGTCGGCGGGCTTTTTGATGTCGTTAACAGTCCGCCCAATCATCGTCGTAAGGAGCAGGAACGCTCCGACGGGAACCGCCATCGTGCACCAGGCGTAGCTCAGCTTGAGCGTGTTGAATACGCGCAGCCAGCTCTGCGTGACGAGGCTGTAGCCGAAGATAAGCAGCGCCGCGAGGAAGGCCATCATCATAAAGTCGAAGACGATGCCGATAATCTTCTGCGCGCCCTTCGGCAGCTTGTAGATAAGCATGTCGATGTTGATGAGCTTACCCGAGCGGGCGAGAACGTCCGAGCCGATGAAGGTAAGCCACGCGAAGGCGAGGAGCGCGACGTCCTGCGCCCAGTTGATAGGATATCCGCAGGTTCTGGCCACCGCGGAAATGAAGACCAGAATCGATATGATACAGAGCAGGGAGCTCGCAATGAGCTCCTCTGCTTTCAGTACAATTGCCGCCAGCTGTTTCATAACGCTCTTCTTAAAGTATCAACCGGCGTTATTTCGTCTTGCCGATTTCCTTGTAGAGCTGCTCTCTGAGCGCGGTGAATCCGAGCTTGTCGTAAGCGGGCTTCACGGCTTCCTTGAACGGGGTGGTGTCGGGCTCGATGACGGTAAGTCCGGCCTCGACCATCGCTTTTTCGCTTTCCTCGGAGGCCGCTACGAGCTGAGCCGCGGTCTCGGCGCCGACTTCACGCGCGGTGTCGAGAAGGAGCTGCTGGAGGTCCTGCGGGAGCGACTGGAACCAGACTTCGCCGCAGAGAAGGGCCTGCATGAGCTGGAAGTGGCCGGTCTTGCTCTGGTACTTCGCTACTTCGTAAATCTTGGAAGGATAGGTGGAGGTGTTCTGCGCTTCGCAGCCGTCGAGAGCCTTCGACTGGATTCCGTTGTAGACCTCGCCCCACGACATGGAGACCGGCGTCGCGCCCATAGCGGCGATGGACTCTACGCAGACCTCGGAACCGATGGTGCGGATTCTCTGTCCCTTAAGGTCGGCCGGGGTGTTGATCGGCTTGTTGGTCATGAAATGTCTCGGTCCGTCGTAGAAGTTGAAGGCGAGGACGCGGATGCCGTGCTTCGTCGCAAGGTCCTGCTCCCACTTCTTGAAGGTCTCGGTCTGGGTGACCTTGAGGCACTCGTCGTAGTTGTCCGCGAAGTAGGCCATCATAAGGATGCCCGTCTCCTTGACGTAGGCCGAGGTTCTGCCCGCGTCGGTGTTGACCGCGACAGGCGCGCCCTGGATAGCCTGCTCGAGTATGTCTTCGTCGCCGCCGAGCTGTCCGGCCGGGAAGACCTTGACCTCAAGACGTCCGCCCGACTTCTCCATAAGTCTGTCGGCGAGCGTCATGTACGCTCTCGTGATAAACGCCTGGTCGGTCTGGGAAGTACCGATTCTCAGCGTGTACTTATCCGCTGCCTCAAGCTGACCGAAGGTCAGTCCGACCATAGCTGCCGCCGCAAGGAAAACTGCCAACACTTTTTTCATAACCTGCTGCTCCCTTATATGGATATATTTAGGTTTTGTGGTAAAACCTATAAAACACAAATTTGTGACGCTCAGTAACTCAGTAATCTCCGTAATATATTGTAGCATTTTTACGGTTGCGCCGCATTAGAAGGCGCGGCGCACGAAAAAGCGGAGAAAGAAAATTTCTCCCTTCTCCGCCGTATATGTTTTTGTCAGCTTATTTTCTGTTGAGATGCACCGCGAAGCCCGCGATTTCTCTGTCGAGGTAGGCTACAGTGATGCGTCCGTCTTTTCTCTTTATCGTCTCTTCGACGACGCCGATGCCGAAGCCGGAGAACCACTCGAGAGCGCGCTCTACGGAGAGCGTCTCTATTGCGATATGTCCGTGCTCGCCGCGGCCCTGCGCCTTCATGAACTCGAAGGACTTGCCGACGAAGGCGGAGCTGTTGCCCTCCTTGAAGGGCATTCCGAGCATTGCGGCGAACATGCGCGCCTCGTCGAGCGCGCAGCACTCGCACTGCGGGTTGATGCCGACGTGGAGCAGCGAGAAGCCGAGCGACAGCAAGCGCGCCTCGTGGCAGAGCGTCTCAATGCGTCCCCAGTCGCCGGCCTTGACCGCGTCCGAGGGAACCATCCAGCTTCCGCCGACCGCGAAGACGTTCGGGCAGGAGAGATAGTCGATGAGGTTCTTCGGGCCGACGCCGCCGGTCGGGATGAAGGAGACCTTTCCGCCGTAGGGGCCGTTGAGCGCCTTGAGCATCGCGACGCCGCCGGACTGCTCAGCGGGGAAGAACTTGATGACGTTGAGGCCCATCTCGAGCGCCTGCTCGACCTGGCTCGGCGAGCTGACGCCGGGCGTCACGGGGAGGCCGAGCTGCTGGCAGTGGGCGACGACGCGCGGGTTGAAGCCCGGCGTGACGATGTACTTCGCGCCCGCTTCCGCCGCCGCGTCCGCCTGCTCCGTCGTGAGGACGGTGCCCGCGCCGAGGATGAGCTCGGGGCATTCTTTGGCGAGAATCTTTATCGACTCGGCCGCCGCGTCGGTGCGGAACGTCACTTCCGCGACGGGGATGCCGCCCGCGATGAGCGCTTTGCCGAGCGGCAGCGCCTCTTCGGGCGAGTTGAGCTTGATGACCGGTACGAGGCCTATGCGGCCGAGCTTTTCGAGAACTTCGTTCATCGTCCTGTCTCCTTATCTCTGCACGCGGCCCGAACCGTCGCCGCCCGCGAGCGTGAGGACGTCGCTGACAGAGACTCTGTTGTAGTCGCCGAAGATCGTGTGCTTCAGCGCCGAAGCCGCCGCCGCGAACTCGACCGCCGCCTGCGGCGTCTCGAGGTTGTTGAGTCCCCAGATGAGGCCGGAGCCGAAGGAGTCGCCGCCGCCGATGCGGTCGACGATGTCGCGGATTTCATACTTTTTGCTCGTGTAGAAGCCGTCCTTCGTCGCCATGACTATCGACCAGTTGTTGATGTCGGCGCTGACGCTCTCGCGGAGGCTGACCGCGAGCTTCTCGACGTTCGGGTAGATCTCCATGACCTTCGCCGCGAGCGTCTTGTACTTGTCGCTGTCGATGCTGCCCTTCGTCACGTCGACGTCGAGCTCTATGCCGAGGCACTTCTGGCAGTCCTCTTCGTTCGCGATGAGGACGTCTACGTACTTTGTTATCTCGGACATGACCTCCTGCGCGCTCTTGCCCCACTTCCAGAGCTTCTTTCTGTAGTTGAGGTCGCAGGAAACCTTGACGCCCATCTCGTGCGCGGCCTTCATAGCCTCGAGCGTAACTTCCGCCGTGCCTTCCGCCACCGCGGGCGTGATGCCCGTCGTGTGGAACCACGCGGCGCCGTCGAAAATGGCCTTCCAGTCGAAGTCGCCGGGCTTGACCTCGGTGATCGACGAATGGGCGCGGTCATAGACGACCTTCGAGGGACGCATGCAGGCGCCCTTCTCCGCATAGTAGATGCCGACGCGGCTTCCGCTTCTGCGGATATACTTCGTGTCGACGCCGAAGCCTCTGAGCTCGCGCACCGCGGCGTCGGCTATCGGGTTGTCGGGCAGAGCCGTAACAAAAACCGCCTCTTCGCCGTAATTGGCGAGCGAGACGGCGACGTTGGCCTCCGCGCCTCCGAACGTAGCCTCAAGCGACGGCTTCTGGAAAAGAACGTCCGTCCCCTGCGGCGAAAGGCGCAGCATGAGCTCTCCGAAAGTTACAAACTTTTTCATTTTTATTGCCTCCCTGTTGAAGTTCAACAAAATCTTTCAAACAACTTATAACTTTCTCAAATATTTCTGTTCCGTATATCGGAACGATGTTTCATTAACCTTAACGATAAAAGTGTAGCGCCTGAATCGCGTGAATGTCAAGCGAAAATTCGTAAAATTACCGATGAAAAAATTTTTTTGTTCATATACATCATAGAATGACCATAAGACAGCGCTTTTTTGTAGCTTTTACACGGTTTGCCCT
>UQVV01000073.1 GCA_900544635.1 uncultured Cloacibacillus sp.
GGTGGACGAGCTTTCCGGCGTCTTCTTCGAGGTGCAGGTGGTCGAGGCGGATGCGCTTCGGCTTGCCGTCGGCGATGACGTCGAGGTAGCCGCCCTGCGCTATCGCGTGCTCGTACTGCGTTATCTGGTAGGCCTTCGGCAGGTCGGCGTAGAAATAATGTTTGCGGTGGAAGCGCGTGCCGTCCTGTATCTCGCAGTGGAGGCCGAGCCCCATTTTCACGGCTAGGTCTACCGCGTGGTCGTTGATGACCGGAAGCGTGCCGGGGACGGCGAGGCATATCGGGCAGACGTTCGTGTTCGGCGTCGCGCCGATGTAGTCGGTCGAGCAGCCGCAGAAGAGCTTCGTCTTCGTTTTAAGCTGGAGGTGTATTTCAAGTCCGATGACTACTTTTCTTTTCATCTCAAATACCTCCTATTCAACCGCCTCGGGCGAGCCGGCGGCTTTTTCTATCACGGAGGCGCAGGCAAGCAGCTCCGCGTCGCCGAAGCGCGGCGCTAGCAGCTGCACGTTCGTAGGCAGCCCTTCGGTCGTGAAGCCGAGGTTCAGGCTGATGCTCGGAAGCCCCGCGAGGTTCGCTATCGTCGTGAATACGTCGCCGAGGTACATCCTTACCGGGTCGGTTTCGCTGAGGCCGCGTTTGTAGGCGAGCGCCGGGGTTATCGGGCATATCATGAAGTCCGCCGTGCGGAAGAGATTTTTGAATTCGTCGGAGATGAGCTGGCGCACCTTCGTCGCGGGGACGAAGTAATTTTCGTAATATCCGCGCGTGAGTATGCAGGTGCCGACGAGTATGCGCTTGCGCACCTCTTCGCCGAAGCCCTCCATGCGGCTCTTCTTGTACATCTCGGAGAGGTTGCGGCCGTCGGCGTGGTGTCCGTAGCGCATTCCGTCGTAGCAGGCGAGCTTCGAGCTGGCGTCGCCGAGCGCCACCATGTAATAGCAGGCGACGGTGTGCTCCATCGTTATCGGAAGGCTCGCCTCGACTATCTCGGCTCCGGCTTCGCGGCAGATTTCTACGGCGCGGTCTATCGCCTGCGCGAGCGGCGCGTCGATGCTGTTTTTGTCGTAGCCTGTGAGCACGGCGACCTTTTTGCCTTTGAGCGAAGCGCCGTCAAGCGCGCCGCTGAACGACGGGCGGTCGTATGCGTCGCAGGTCGTGTCGTTCGGGTCTTCCTTAGCGAGGACGTCCATCATAACGGCGAGGTCTTCGACATTGCGCGCTATCGGGCCGACCTGGTCGAGCGACGAGGCGTAGGCGACGATGCCGTAACGGCTTATCTGCCCGTATGAGGGCTTCATGCCCTGCACGCCGCAGAAGGCCGCCGGCTGGCGCACCGAGCCGCCGGTGTCGCTGCCGAGCGCTACGGGCACGAGCCCCGCCGCGACGACCGCGGCGCTGCCGCCCGAGCTTCCGCCGGGGACGCGCTCCGTGTCGCGCGGGTTGAGCGTCGGGCCGAAGATGGAGCTTTCGGTCGTGCTGCCCATCGCGAACTCGTCCATGTTCGTCTTGCCGACGAGGACGGCTCCGGCCTCTTTCATATTTTTGACCGCCGTCGCATCGTACTGCGGCACCCAGCCCTTGAGCATGTTGCTGCAGCAGGTCGTCTCTATTCCGTTAGTGCAGAAGTTGTCCTTGACGGCGAAGGGGACGCCAGCGAGAGGGCCGGGGTCTTCGCCGCGCGCTATCGCTTCGTCCACCCTGCGCGCCGCGGCTAGCGCCTCGTCCTCGCAGAGCGTGACGACGGAGTTGTATTTTTTGTCTAGCGTCTTGATGCGCTCTATCGACTCGCGCGCGACCTCCTCGGCGGTGAAGCGCTTCTCCTTTACGCCGCGCGCTATCTCGCGTGCCGACATTTTATGAAATTCCACGGCTATTCCTCCTCGTCCTCAAGCGCTATTATGCGCGGCACGCGGAAGAAATCGCCGTCGCGCACCGGCGCCTGATCCAGGAACGCGTCGCGTCCGTCCCATTTCACGGGCTCGTCCCTGCGCCGCGCGGGAGCCTTCTTCACGTCCCATTCGAACTGCGGCACGTCCTCGGCCGCGAGCTCCTGCATCTTGTCGCAGAGCCTGAGTATCTCGTTCACGCGGTCGAGAACCTCCTGATATTTTTCCTCGGGCAGGCCGATGCGCGACAGCGTAAGCACTTCGCGCAGCCGTTCCCTGTCCATCTCCATGTTCTGTATCATATATAAACCCCCTTGAGCGAGGAATTTTCTCTAATTTTTCGATTCGTCAGAAGCCGCCGGCTCTTCGCCAGAATCGGCTGCGGCGAGCTTCGCCATGAAGGCCGCCTCGTCAAGCACGGGGACGCCCAAGCTCTGCGCCTTGACATACTTGCTGCCCGGGTTTTCGCCTACTACGACGAAGTCCGTCTTTTTGCTCACGCTGTCGGCGACCTTGCCGCCGCGTTCCTTTATGAGGACTCCGGCCTGCGCGCGCGTCATCGACGAAAGCTCGCCCGTCAGCACGAACTTGAGGCCGTTCCATGGAAGCGGACGCTCCGCCGCGGCCTTCGCCTCCTGCTCGAAGCGCACGCCGTCGGCCTTGAGTTTCGCGAGCAGCGCGCAGTTGTGCGGCTCGGTGAACCACGCGTGGAGCGACTGCGCGATTATCTCGCCGACGCCCTCGACCGTCTCGAGCTCCTCGACGGCGTTCCGCGACTTGTCGGCGAGAACGTCGAGCGAGTTGTAGCGGTCTGCGAGGTCGGAGGCCGTCTTCTCGCCGATGTTGCTGATGCCGAGCGCGTTGATGACCGCGCCGAGCGGGCGGCTCTTCGATTTCTCTATCGCCGCGACGAGGTTCTGCGCCGACTTGTCGCCCATTCTGTCAAGCGCCGCGAGCTGTTCTTCCTTGAGCGAATATATGTCCGCGTAGTTCGAGAGAAGCCCCTTCTCCACGAGCTGGCCGACGAGCTTCGCGCCGAGGCCCGTTATGTCCATCGCGGAGCGCGAGGCGAAGTATATGATGCGCTCCTTGACCTGCGCCGGGCACGAACTGTTGGTGCACTTCACCGCGGCTTCGCCGGGCAGCCTGACGGCGGTCGAGCCGCAGACGGGGCACGTCTCCGGCAGTTTGAACGGCTCCGTGCCGTCGGGGCGCTTTTCGTACTCGACGCGCACGACCTCGGGAATTATCTCCCCGGCCTTGCGCACCCAGACGAAGTCGCCGACGCGCACGTCCTTCTTGTCTATTTCGTCCTGATTGTGAAGCCCGGCGCGGCGCACCATCGTGCCCGCGAGGCGTATCGGGTCGAAGACCGCCGTCGGCGTCAGCACGCCGGTGCGGCCGACCGTCACTTCGATTTTATGTATCTGCGTCAGCTTCTCCTCGGGCGGGAACTTGAAGGCGATCGCCCACTTCGGAGCCTTCGCCGTGACGCCGAGCAGCGGACGCAGCGAGATGTCGTTGAGCTTGACGACGACGCCGTCCGTGTCTATCGGATGCTCGAAGCGCCCCGTCTCCCACTCGTCGAGGTAGGCGTATATGTCGTCGAGCGAATTGCAGAGCCGTTCGCTCCCCTGCGTCGGCAGGCCGAGCTCGGCGAGCCATTCGAGCATTCTCTTCTGCGTCGTAACACCGTACTTTTCTGGCGAAATCACCTGATAGAGGTAAATTTTAAGGTTGCGCCGCGCCGTCTCCTTCGGGTCGAGCGTGCGCAGGCTGCCCGCCGCGGCGTTGCGCGGGTTCGCGAAGAGCGGCTCGCGGTTTTCCTCGCGCGCGGCGTTGAGAGCCGCGAAGCCCTTTTTGTCGATGCAGACCTCGCCGCGCACCTCGAGCGTTCCTTCGACCGCCTGAGCGAGGCGCAGCGGCATCGTCCTTATCGTCTTGAGGTTCGCCGTAACGTCCTCGCCTATCTGCCCGTCGCCGCGCGTCGAGCCGCGCACGAACAGGCCGTTCTCGTAGACGAGCGATACGGCGAGGCCGTCTATCTTCGGCTCGCAGAGCACGGCGGGATTCGCGTCCGAGAGGGATTCTCCGAGCTTCGTGTAGAAATCCGCAAGCTCGTCGCGGTTCAGCGCGTTTTCGAGGCTCATCATAGGCTCGGCGTGCGCGACCTTGACGAAGCCCTCGCGCGGCGCGCCGCCTATCCTCTGCGTCGGAGAGTCCGGCTCCGCGAGTTCGGGATATTTTTCCTCGATATCCTGAAGCTCGCGCATCAGCTCGTCGTACTGAAAATCCGAAATCTCCGGCGCGTCGTCCTCATAGTAGAGCCGCGCGTGGCGGTTCAGCTCCGCGCGCAGCTCCTCTGCTCTTTTTTTCAGATTTTCAAATGCGTCCATGAATATATTCCGGCGCCGTCCTTAGTCCTTCGGCTTCATCGTCGGGAAGAGGATGACGTCGCGGATGCTCTTCGAGTCGGTGAGCAGCATCGTCACGCGGTCGATGCCGATGCCCATTCCGCCGGTCGGCGGCAGGCCGTACTCGAGCGCGTTGACGAAGTCCTCGTCGAACGGGTGCGACTCGTCGTCGCCCTCGGCCTTCTTGCGCGCCTGGTCGATGAAGCGCTCGCGCTGGTCGAGCGGGTCGTTGAGCTCGCTGAAGGCGTTCGCAATCTCCCACGCGTTGATGTAAAGCTCGAAGCGGTCGGTGATGTCGGGGTTCTCCTTGTTGCGCTTCGAAAGCGGCGAGATCACCGTCGGATGCCCTATGACGAAGGTCGGCTGGATGAGCTTCTCCTCCACGTACTCGTCGAAGAAGAGCGGCAGAATGTCGAAGCGCGTGAACGACGGCTTAATTTCCAGCCCGCGCAACGCGGCCTGGCGGCGAGCCTCCTCGTCCGTGATGTTCATGAAGTCTATGCCGACGTGCTCATGCACGAGCTCCGCCATCGTCGCGCGGCGGAACGGCGGGTTGAGGTTTATTTCCGTACCCTGATAGCTGATGACGCGGCCGCCGAGCTCGTCGGCGCAGGCGACTATCAGCTCCTCCGCGAGGTTCATCATGTCCTCGTAGTTCGCGTAGGGCCAGTAGACCTCCATAGTCGTGAACTCGGGGTTGTGGCGCAAGTCCATGCCCTCGTTGCGGAACTGCTTGCCTATCTCGTAGACGCGGCCCATCATGCCGACGACGAGGCGCTTGAGGTAGAGCTCCGTCGCTATGCGGAGGTACATGTCGATGTCGAGCGTGTTGTGGTGCGTGATGAAGGGGCGCG
The DNA here is from genome assembly GCA_900544635.1 of uncultured Cloacibacillus sp. GTDB lineage: Bacteria > Synergistota > Synergistia > Synergistales > Synergistaceae > Caccocola > Caccocola faecigallinarum. The sequence continues at coordinate 5,157 of UQVV01000073.1, forward strand.
CGTTGGCTCCGCCCGCGATGGTCGAGAGTATCGGCGTCTCGACCTCGAGCGTGCCGTGGCTGTCGAGGACGCGGCGGAAGGTCTGGACTATCTTCGTGCGCTTGCGGAAGACGTCGCGCACCTCGGGGTTCGCGATGAGGTCGGCGTAGCGCTGGCGGTAGCGGACCTCCATGTCCTTGAGGCCGTGGTACTTCTCGGGCATCGGGCGCAGCGCCTTCGAGAGAAGCGTGAAGCAGCGCACCGAGAGCGTCAGCTCGCCGCGCTGCGTGCGGAAGGGGACGCCGACGAGGCCGATGAAGTCGCCCGCGTCGACCCATTTTTTGAAGAAGGCATAGTCCTTCTCGCCGAGCACGTCGAACTGGAAGCAGAGCTGCAAGCGGTCGAAGCCGTCCTCAAACGTAGCGAAAGCCGTCTTTCCGTGGCGGCGCAGGACGATTATGCGCCCCGCCGTCTGTATCTCGTCCTCGGCCCACTCTTCGGGCTGGAGGCAGTCGTACTTCTCCTTTACGTAGCCGAGGCTCTGCTTCACCTCGTAATGGTCCTGCTTGTAGGGATCGTAGCCCTCTTCGGTGCGGAGGCGCGTAAGCTTGTCCTTGCGCTGGCGGAAAATTTCCTCTTCCGGCATGACGTTCTGCTGCGCCTGCGCGTTCTTCTTCTCTTCTGCCACTTGAATCACATCTCCCGTGTTTTTAGTAAATCTTTATGATGACGCTTAATTTTCCAGATTCGGCGCTTCGCCGCACTCCGCGCCGCTTTCTCCGAGGCCGCGGCCTGTGAGGAGCTTTTCCATGTCCTCCCATTTTCTGACCATCGCGCCCTCGCGGCGGAGCTTCGGCGCTCCCGCGAAGCCTTTGAAGAGCGCTCCGAGCATTCTCTTCGCTATCATGAGCGCGAGCGGCTCCCCTTCGGTATTATAGATGTTTCTGCCGAGTTCGAGAAGGATTCCGGCCTGCGCCTCGGGCGTCTGCGAGCAGAAGTCCTCGGGCACTGGCGCGCCGAGCCGCTTCAGCGTGCGCGGCACGAGCAGCGCGTCGCGAAGGACGCCGCGCGCCGCGAGCACCGCCGCGCAGCCGCGCGCTAGATAATCCTCAAAATCCTCGGGCGCGTAGCAGTCGCCGCTGCCGCCGATCATTCCGGGGAAAAGCGACGCGACCTCGCCGACGGCGTCGCGCGACGCCGTCCCCTCGTACCTCTGCGCGGGCGTGCGCCCGTGGACGAATACGAAATCCGCGCCCGCATCGAAGAGCTTCGCGCAGAAGTCCGCCGTCGTCAGCGCCGAGCCGCGCGGCATGACGCGCACCTTCGCCCATACCGGCAGGCCGAAGCTTTTCAGCGCGCGCATCATCGCCGCGGCCTCGTCGGGAAATTCCATCAGCTTCGAGCCCGCGCCCTTTTTCGTAACCTTCGGCATCGGGCAGGCCATATTGACCTCGAGCGCGTCGAAGCCGCGAATCGCCAGCGCGATCTCCGCGCCCTTCGCGATGTCCTCCGCGCTCGCGCCGAAGAGCTGGAGCGCGCAGGGGCGCTCGTCGTCGAAGCCGTAGAGCAGCTCCTTCGTCTTACGTCCTTTATATATGAGGCCGAGCGCGCTCACCATCTCCGTGTGGACGAGCCCCGCGCCGAGCGCGCGGTGGAAGCGTCGGAAAGAGCTGAAGGTTATGCCCGCGAGCGGCGCGAGCCATATCGGGTTCTCGACCGCGACGCCGCCTATTTTTTTCGGCCATCCGGGAAGCGCGAACGCCGCGCCGCCCGTTTGCGGATTATTTTCCAAGACAGTTCCTCTCGTAAATTATGCGCAGGCCGTCGAGCGTCAGCCACTGGTCCACGGTGTCGATGCGGTTCGAATATTTCGCGATGAGCGGCGCGTGGCCTCCGGTCGCGACGACGCGGCACGGCCCGCCGAGCTCTTTGAATATTCCCTTGATTATCTTGTCCGCCATGCCGACCGTGCCGTAGATGATGCCGGACTGTATCGCCTCGACGGTGTTGCCGCCGATGACATGCTCCGGCGCGACGAGCTCGATCTGCGGCAGCTTCGCGGTGCGCGAGAAGAGCGACTCCATAGCGAGCTCCATGCCCGGGGCAATCGCGCCGCCGAGGTACGCGCCGTCCTGCGCTATTACGTCGAAGGTTATCGCGGTGCCGAGGTCGACGACGATGAGCGGCGCGCCGTACTTTTCGCGCGCGGCGACGGCGTTCACTATGCGGTCCGCGCCGATGCCGGTCGGGTTCTTCATCTTTATCGTGAGCCCCGTGTTGAGCTTCGCCGTGACGCGGAGGCACTCTATGCCGATGTACTTGCGCACGCCGCCGCGTATCATTTCATCGAGCGGCGGCACGACGCTGCCGAATATAGCGCCGTCTATCGCGCCCTTGTCTATGCCGAAGGATGAGAGCATCCCCTGAATCATAAAGCCGACCTCGTCCGCCGTGCGTTTGCGCGACGTGAGCCGCCAGTGTCCGACGAGCTTATCCCCGTCGAATATGCCCATTACAGTGTTCGTGTTGCCGATGTCGAAGACGAGAAGCATCCGCCATTCCTCCCAAGAGATACAATTTTTATATTTTACAACACCGCGCGGAAATATAGCAGGACGGCGAGCGAAAAGAGGACGATAAAGGGCGCGCGCCGGAGCGGAGCGCCGCACCTGAGCGCCGCGGCCGAGCAGAAAATCGCGGCGGCGAGGACGAAGAGCGGCGTCGAGTAACCGACCTGCGCCGGCGTCAGCGACGCGAGTGCGTCGAGCGCGCTCTGCGAAAAGCGCAGAATAAGCTCGCTCGTCTCCGCGAAGAGCGGCGCGAACGGAAGGCCGAGCAGCGGCGGCAGGCTGAGCGCGAATATCAGAGGAAAGACGACGGCGAAGTAGGGCACGGCGACGAGGTTCGCAGTAAGCCCCGCGACGGGAACGGACGAAAATACCTCCGCAACGACGGGCGCGCTGACGAACCAGACGAGCACGGACGTCGCCGCCGCGCCAGCGATACCGCGCCCGACGAGCCGGACGCCCGCCGTTATGAAGAGGGCCGCGAGCACGGAGAGCCGCCAGCCGACGTCGAAGAAGCTCCACGGATTGTACAAAAGCATGAGGCAGGCCGCGGCGCTGACGTTGTTGAATGACGAGTACGGACGGCCGAGGGCCTCCGCCGCGATGCAGATCTGCGCCATCGCGGCCGCGCGCACGCCGCCCGGCGGAAATCCCGCGAAGGCAACGTAGAGCCACAGAAGCGCGGATACCGTGACTGTCCTAGCCGCGCCTCCGCGCTTGAGGAAGAAGAGCAGCCCCGCGAGCACGCCGA
>UQVV01000074.1 GCA_900544635.1 uncultured Cloacibacillus sp.
AAATCGGCTAGGCTTCTGCCGTCTTTATCTTTTTGTGCGGGTGATAATTATGTCCTTTATTTTATGCGCGCTCTTCGGTTATCTCTCGGGTTCGTGCCCGACAGGCTTCCTCGTCGCGAAATATGTCTGCGGCGCGGACATACGCGCCTACGGCTCGGGCAACATCGGCGCTACGAACGTCGGCCGCCTTATGGGTAAGAAGTGGGCCGTCGCGGTCGCCGTATTCGATATGCTCAAGGGCGGCCTCGCTGTGCTCGCGGCCTCGTGCTTCGTCCAGCAGCACGCGCTTCTCGCGCTCACGGGAGTCTGCGCCGTCCTCGGCCACAACTACCCGGTCTGGCTCGGCTTCAAGGGCGGCAAGGGCGTCGCGACGACCTTCGGCGTCATAGCCTTCTTCGACTTTTTCACGCCGTGGCCCGCGATTCTCGGCGGCCTCGTGTGGTACGCCGTCATGCGCTTCACGAAGTACGTCTCCGTCGCATCGCTCGCGGGGCTCTTCGCCGCTGCGCTCTTCACATTCGCGTGGGGGATGCCGAAGCCGTACTCCTTCGCCGCGCTCTTCCTTGCCTGCCTCTCGTCGTGGCGTCACCGCTCGAACATCGACCGGCTCATGAAGGGCACGGAGGCGAAGGTGAAGTCGTAAAAACTTTCCGACGGCGCGGCGCGCTGCGCTCAGCCGTCAGAGGCGGCGGAGCATGATGTATTCTTCTTCGGTTTCGTCCACGACCTTGAATCCCGCCTTTTCGTACATTTTCAGCGCGTAGTTCGCCTTTTGGACGGAGAGCGAAACACTCCTGTAGCCTTTACGTTGCAAGAGGCTGAGCATTTCGCGCAGCAGGGCCGTGCCTATGCCGCGTCCGCGGTATTCCTTGTAAAGAGAGACGGCGAGCGACGGCGTTTCTCCGTCTATGTGCCCGTAGTCGTCCATGACGCGCGCCCATATCGCGCCTACGACGGTGCCGCCGGCTTCAGCGACCAGCCCCATGTCGTCCTTACGCGAGCCGAAGCCGTCGACATAGACGCGCAGCTCCGGCAGCGATAGGACGGACCTCGGCGGCGCGGGCGTCCCCTCCGGCACAAAAATGGCCTCGTATAGAAAATCTTCGAGCAGAGCGTATTCTTCTTTTTTTATCTCTCTGACAATACTGTGCATGACGGCCCTCCGGCGTCCTACGAAAAAGCCGCCCGCGTATCGCGCAGGCGGCTTGAATTTTGCCCTTTCCCCGATTTTCCGTCAGCTCAGCAGGTCCATGCTGTTGCGGATATATTCGATGCCGGACCAGACCGTGAGGATGACGGCGAGCCACATGACCGCCATTGCGCCCGGGATGTTGAAGAGCAGAAGGATAATCCCTATTATCTGCGTCACGGTCTTCAGCTTGCCGCCCTTCGAGGCCGCTATCACGACGCCCTCGGAGGCCGCGACCATGCGGAGCCCCGAGACGATGAACTCGCGCGAAATTATCACGACCACCATCCACGCGGGGAAGCGGTGCAGCTCGACGAGCGCTGTCAGCACGGCGATGACGAGTATCTTGTCCGCCAGCGGGTCGATGAACTTTCCGAGGTTCGTGACGATGTTGCGCTTGCGCGCGATGTAGCCGTCCACGGCATCCGTTATCGACGCGATGATGAAGACGACGGCGGCGATGCAGTCTCCGACGTTCAGCCCCATTACGTAACCGAGCTGTCCGCGCAGCGTTAGAAATACAAGTATGACGGGAACCAGTATCACCCTGAAAAGGCTCAGCATATTAGGCAGATTCCACGGCGACGACGGCATTTTCATTCCTCCGTTGTTCGCGCGGCGGCGTCGCGCCGCGCCTGTTTTTGCACTTCGTTATTTATATCATAAAAATCGCAATTTTTGCATAAAAAACGGCGCGCGCGGCGCTTTGCGCCCGCTTTTTGCGGCGCTGAAATATCAAAAACGTTTGTATTTTTAAGGCGCGCGCGGGGGCTTGTCAGAAGCGGCGGCTTTCTGGTAATATACCCAAGACCTCCTACACGGACATGCGTCACCACAACATGCCTGAGTTGGGGGAAATAAGGGCAAAGCAAGGCCCGGAACGGAGTGATAGGTATGATAGAGAAGGATAAGAAACAGTCGATCATCGAAGAGTACAAGACGCACGAGGCGGACACCGGTTCCACCGAGGTTCAGGTCGCCATCCTCACCGCTCGCATCCGCGAGCTCACCGAGCACATGAAGGTCCACAAGAAGGACTTCCACAGCCGCCGCGGACTCCTCATCATGGTAGGTAAGCGCCGCCGCCTGCTTCAGTACCTCAGGAACAAGGATTTCGGACGCTATCAGACGCTCATTCAGCGCCTCGGACTCCGCCACTAATTCCACGCGATTTTTTCGCATATTTCATGGCGAAAGGGCTCTCCCTTTCGCCATTTTTTATTATTTTGTGTTATCCTTCTTATCGTGATGAATAATAGGCAGGAGGAATAACCTTGAAGAAAATCTACGAACTTGATTTCTATGGCAAGAAATTGTCATTCGAAATCGGACGCGTGGCGAAGCAGGCCAACGCGGCGGTGCTTGCGAGACACGGCGACACGGTGATACTCGTGACGACGGTGCTCGCGGAAAAGGCGCGCGAGGGCCTCGACTTCTTCCCGCTGCTTGTCGACTACGAAGAGCGCTACTACGCGGCCGGCAAAGTCCCCGGCGGCTTCATCAAGCGCGAGGGCCGTCCGTCCGAGTCCGCGATACTCAGCGGACGCATGATCGACCGCTCCATCCGCTCGCTCTTTCCCGAATGGATGCGCCACGACGTACACGTCGTCGCGACCGTCATGTCCGTCGACCAGAAAAACCCCGCCAACATCCTCGGCATCAACGGCGCGTCGCTCGCGCTCGCGATATCCGACATTCCGTGGAACGGCCCGATAGGCGCTGTGCGCATAGGCTGCATCGACGGCAAGCTCGTCGTCAACCCCGACGAGAAAGACCTCCCGAACAGCACGCTCGACCTCACCGTCGCCGGACACCGCGGCGGCATCACGATGGTCGAGGCCGGAGCCAAAGAAGTCTCCGAAGAGCTGCTCGTGGACGCCATGGAGCTTGCGAACGAGGCCATCGGCAAAATAATGGACTTCATCGACGAAGTCGTCGCCGAGATAGGCAAGCCGAAGGCGCAGCTCCCCGCCCCCGAAGTTATAGAAGAAATCGATAACTGGATGCGCGACAACCTCACCGACGAAATCTACGCGGCGGTGCAGATCAACCAGAAGCAGCCGCGCGGCGCGGCAATAGCGGCGGCGCAGCAGAAGGCCGAAGACTTCTTCGCCGAGAGCTACCCCGATTCCGCCAAGTACATCGCGACGATAATGGACGAAATGGTCAAAAAGGCCGTGCGCCGTCTGCTCCTCGTCGACAAAAAGCGCGCCGACGGACGCGCGATGGACGAGCTTCGCCCGATAACCTGCGAGGTCGACATACTGCCGATGACCCACGGCTCGGCGCTCTTCACTCGCGGCGAGACGCAGTCGCTCGGCGTCACGACCCTCGGAATGATGGGCACCGACGACCAGGTCATGGACGGCCTCAAGCTCGACGAGCCGTCGAAGCGCTTCATACTTCACTACAACTTCCCGCCCTATTCCGTCGGCGAGGTGCGCCCGATGCGCGGCCCCGGACGGCGCGAAATAGGCCACGGCGCGCTCGCCGAGCGCGCGCTCCGCGCCGTATTCCCCGAGGAAGAGTCCTTCCCCTACGTCGTGCGCCAGGTCTCCGACATACTCGAATCCAACGGCTCCAGCTCGATGGCCTCGGTCTGCAGCGGAAGCCTCGCGATGATGGCGGCGGGCGTCCCCGTCAAGAAAGCCGTCGCGGGCATAGCGATGGGCCTCATCGCCGACAACGGACAGGTCTGCATCCTCACCGACATCCAGGGCCTCGAGGACCACTACGGAGACATGGACTTCAAGGTCGCCGGCACGCGCGACGGCGTAACGGCGCTCCAGATGGACAACAAGGCCGGCGGCATCACGCGCGAGATACTGACCCAGGCGCTCGCGCAGGCGAAGAAAGGCCGCTACCAGATACTCGACATCATGGACTCCGTCATATCCGAGCCGCGTCCCGAGCTTGCGCCCACCGCTCCGAAAATCGTCACCTTCAACATCGATCCTGAAAAAATCCGCGACGTCATCGGCTCCGGCGGAAAGACGATACGCGGCATAGTCCAGCAGACCGGCGCGAAAATCGACGTCGAAGACAGCGGTAAGGTCAGCGTCGCCGCCGTCAACGAAGAATCCGCCGCGATGGCCGTCAAGATAATCAAAGACCTCGTCCGCGAAGTAGAGGCGGGGGAGACCTTCGTCGGCACCGTCACGAGAATGCTCACCTTCGGCGTATTCATCGAAGTGCTGCCCGGCAAGGAAGGGCTGCTCCACGTAAGCGAGATAAGCAACTACCGCGTGCCCTCCGTCGAGGACGCCTTCGAGATAGGCGAAAAGGTGCTCGTCACCGTTAAAGAGATAGACGACATGCACCGCGTCAACCTCAGCCGCAAAAAGCTGCTCGACAAGCTCGACGAGCTCGCGCTCGAGCCCGAATTCCGCGACCAGATACCCGTCGAGAAGGCGCGCGAGGAGCGCTACTCGCAGTTCCCGCGCGGCGGCGGCGAGCGCCGCGAAGGCGGACGCGGCGACAGAGGCGGACGCGACCGTGACCGCGACAGAGGCGAACGCCGCGAGCGCGACCAGAGGCACGAGGCGGACGACTTCGAGGAAAAGCCGCACCGTCCCGCGCGCCGCTTCGAGCGCGAGCGCAAAAACTAATGGACGTAATAAAGGTTAAGCTGAAAGCCGGGGGCGGCGTAACGCCGCCCGCTTACGCCACCGCGGGAGCCTCCGGCATGGACCTCCGCGCGAGCGAAGCCGCCGTCATAAAGGCCGGAAAGCGCGGCATAGTAGGCACCGGCCTCTACATCGAGCTGCCCGAGGGCTACGAAGCGCAGGTGCGCCCGCGCAGCGGCCTCGCCTTCAAGCACGGCGTCACCGTCCTCAACGCGCCCGGCACAATAGACTCCGACTACCGCGGAGAAATCCGAGTAATCCTCATAAACCTCGGAGAAGAAGACTTCGCGATAGAGCCAGGCGACCGCATAGCGCAAATGGTCTTCGCCCCCGTCACAAAAGCCGAACTGGAAACGGCAGACGAACTAGGCGAAACCGCAAGAGCCGAAGGCGGCTTCGGCAGCACCGGGAAGAAATAGCCGCCCATTCAACAAACGTGCTGATAATGATAATAAGAAAATCCCCGCAACTTGTGCGGGGATTTTCTTATTGTGGAAGGTAATGTCCTGCGCATTGACGGCTGAATCATGAGTAGTAAGTAAGTACTTAGCTATGCGAGAGAAAGAGCAAATTTTTTCATTCTGCGCTTGATGCAACTTTATGCAATGTACCGTTCGCGCGAGTGTGCACAAAAAATCCTAACAGTGCGCGGCTAATGCTAGCGATGTTTCTAGGCTGACGTGGAATCCAGCGGTTTTGATTTTCAAGACGCGACAAAAACAAACTTTACTGGACACAGAATGAGCAATATATGGCAACCGTTGAATTCTGCGTCAAATGAGGTATGACGAAAGATATTTCGGTTTTGCTTAACTTAAAAAGTTTAAAGGCTATAGTTTGAATGGAATATAAACGACAAGCCCGCGACATTGCCGCGGGCTTGTATGTCAGTGCATGAAATACGCTTTTCTCACTTCTACTGAACTTTTCCGAGTTCGTCGAGTCTTGATTGTATGGTATTTATCTCTTCGCGTATCGAGTTCAGCCTGGCCTCTTCAGCCGATTCGTCTTTGCGTAAATTTTCAAGACGTTTGATAAGGCGGTCGGTCTCAATGCGCGCCGCCGTCGTTCCCTGATAGAGCTTCGACGGGTTGTCGTTGGCTACATCCCATTGGAACCTCGTAGCGTTCCCGTTCGTCAGAGAAGGGGATATCGTTCCGCGTAGTTCCAGCGTCACAGTTTTTGCTCCTTCGAGAAGGTCTTTTCCCGTCTTCTCGTCATAGCGCGGGAAGAACACGAGGCCTTCTTTTGGGCCCTGGAAAGCGAAGTTGAAGCGTTTGTCATAATCTACCGGTTTGTAGCTTTTGTTTTTTATCAGCAGCTTTACCATTATGTCAAACGGGCCAAGATGCATGGTAGGGCCGTTGTTGTTGAAATATATCTGTACCGGTATCATTTCGTCCAGACGAAGAGCGCTCAGGAATTTGTACTTGTAGTCGTCAGCCTCTTGCTGCGTCCATAGATTGGCTTCCGCTTCCTTTTGTATGTACGCTTCAATAAACTCTGCGGAATAATACGTCGCGCGTATCTCTAAGTTGCTGATATCGTCCTCACGGTCGACATATGTCCGCGTCTTAGACCATCTCTCTAATATTCGGTCGAAGGAGGCCGCATCGGCACAAGTCATTGCTACGATTCCGGATGTCATTGCCAGCATCAAAGCTGAAATTACAATGAATATTTTCCTTTTCAAAACTTTTCCTCCTATTTACTTGTATAAGCTATGTAAAGTGTGGATTCACACAATACTATTTGGGGCATTTTCTTATAAGAGATAATAGACAATAATGGATATAAAGGCCGAAATGAATTTCATAGTTCTTTAACAAAACAGAGGCCCGAAGGCCTCTGTTTTGCGTTGTGTTGTAATGATACTTCGTCGGCGTTCAGCGTTTCCGACTAGAAGTTGATCGTCGTACGGAACTGGAACACGTTGTCGTCGCCGTTCCAGGTATTGCCGCTGCCCTCACCGTAATCGACATAGTCGTAGGCGAGGCGGAAGGCGATGGCGGGCGTGTACTGATAGGTCACACCGATGCCGTAGCCGTCGGCGTCGTCGATGTTGTCCGTGTCAAAGTCAGCGTGCTGATAGCGGAGGTAGCTGCTCCACTTGTCGTTCCACTTCTGCTCCGCATAGACGAAGAACATCGAGGTGGTGTTGTCGTTCCACGGCATATTCGCAGCTATCGTAGCGTTCTGCGCTGCGTCCTGAGCTCCGCCGAAGTTGTACGGGTCGCGGTAAGCTACGAACGTGTTGTCCTGCTGCATGTACTCGAAGCGGAGGCTCGTGAACTTCAGCAGATCCTGGCCAAGGTCGAGGGTGGCTCTCCAAGCCTGCGGATTGTCTTCTGTTGCATCACCGACTCTCGCTCTGTCGGCGTTGATGTAATCGGCAAACAGCATGTCCGGATTGTCGAGAATACCCTGGTCTATATCCTGGAAGTAGTAAGTTCCCTGGAGTTTGATAGCCGGGGTGAAGTTATACGACGCATAGATACCGTAGGTGCTGTAGTCTGTCCCATCCTGTGTAGCGACATCTACATCGCCGTCTTCAACAGCCCAGACGCCGTTGATACCGAGGAAGAACGCCTCGGAGGGCTGCCAGGTAAGGTCAAGAGCATAGACCATGTAGTTGTTCTGCGTGAACCAGGTCTCTGTGTTAGTATCGAGGTCATAGTCATAGCCGTTTGCAAGATCCATCTCGGTGTTGCGGCCGATGACAGCCTTAGCCGAGAAATTCGTCCACTGCTTCGTGAACTGGAAACCGTCTACGCGGAAGTCGCCGAAGATAGGCTCGTTGTCGACGTAAAGGTCGTGGTCACCTTCAAAGTCGAGGCCGAAACGACCGACGCGGAAGTTGATATCCCACGGGAGAACTGTGTCGACCCAGATATAACGGACGTTGATCTGGCTGATATCGCCGTAGCCGCTGCTGCCTGCGCCGCCCGAGCCGTTGCCCGCGCGCCACTCGGAATAGAAGCTAGTAGTCTCGCTTATCTGTTTCGACAGATAGAGACGGAACTGCGACTTTTCAAAGCTGGTGTCATTGCCACCCTGCGTATAGGTTCCGGCATGGTCTCCGCCAGCGAAGTTGGCATCAAAGTAGAAACGTCCGGCGAGCTTCCATCCGCCGAGGTTCTCTTCAAGCACCGCGACTCTCTTGTCGAGGCTGTCGACCTTCACGCCGAGAGCGTCAAGTTCGTCCTTAAATTCCATGACGAGCTTCTTGAGGAGCTCGAGATCCTGCTTCGAAGC
>UQVV01000075.1 GCA_900544635.1 uncultured Cloacibacillus sp.
GGCACGCCGCCAGCGTTCGTCCTGAGCCAGGATCAAACTCTCCGTTTGATTCCTGATGCTTCGCTCGCTGGAATTGCGGAATTGCATCGTGCAATTCTTTATTTCCTTATGCACTATTCTATTGACATGGTTCTTATCGCTCAACCGTTTCGGCTTGTTGCGTGCCTCGTGGCGGCGACAAAAAGTAGTATATTACGCTTCCCCAAAAATTGCAAGCCCCTTTTTATAATTTTTTTGTAAATCTCCGATTTTTATTTTTAGGAGTATTCCATGGGGCGGCGCTGGAGTATCAGGAGGCCGTCGCGGGGCTCGAAGGAGAGGCGTCCCATGAACTCCGTCAGCTCGCTCGTATAGGTTACTATCACGGGCACGTTCTTTATCGCGGGATGGCCGAGCGCGTATGTGAGGAGCTGCGAGCCTATGCCTTTGCCCTGGTAGTCGGGGTGTACGAGGATGTCCCAGAGCGAGGCGCGGAAGACGAAGTCAGTGAGTATCCGGCAGAAGGCTATGAGCTTTCCTTCGTGACGGATGGAGAAGCACATGCTGGTGCCTTCGAGCATTTTAGCTATCTGGTCGAGCGAGCGGCTGCGTCCCCAGCGCGTGAAGCGGTAGAGGTCCTGAAGCTCGGCTGGGCTGACCGCGAGCTTGCTGTCGTAGAAGTAGTATTCAGGATTTAATTTCATCAGGAAGTCCTTCGCGTATGAAGCCGTATAAGCTTCTGCTCTTCGTCGGGACGAGCGCGAGGCCGCCGACTATTTTGCGGAGGTCGCCGCGCCTTGCGTCTTTCGCTACGTTCAGCTCCATGAGCTGCCCAGCGCCGCAGCGCGCGCACGTCCACATCGCGCGAGCTTTGCCATTCGCGTCGGGCGATCCCGGGAGCACCTGTAGCTCGCCGCATTTCTGACATGCCAGTATCAACATCGTTTATGCTTCTTTCGTTGTGTTATTTCAATATGAATTTCACGCGCAGGGGGCCTTCGGTGTAGATGTCCCTCGCGGCGACGATTTCAAGGCTGATATTATTCTCCACTTCCGTTATGTGGTCAAGCGCGTCGAGGAATTCCGCCGTGTCTATCGAACCGACGTTGCCGGAGATGGGGTCGCGGAGGATGCCGCGGCCTACGGCGTTCTGGTTGAGCGTTTTCAGGGCCTGAAATACGGTTTCCTCTATCTCCTGACGCGATGTGTCGGGCGTGAAGGTGTGAGAATAGAGGACTTCGTTCTCTTTGTATATGAGGCCGGAGGGATAGCATTCGAGCTTCGAGGCGACGGCCTCGCCCTCGACGGCGTTGCCTTCGGCGACGAGGCGCAGGAGCCACCGCCCGGGCTCGCGCGTCACGCGGTCTTTGACGTAGCGCTGGGATTCGACGGTCACGTTAGGCAGGCTGACGGCCTCGGGCCGCTTGCCGAAGCGGTACGCCAGCAGCGCGCGCGCCTCGCTGCGCAGCCTGTATATGTACTGGTCCACCTGAGCGGGGTCTATTTCAGGCCCCGTGAGGACTCCCTGCGAGAGCACTTCGCCGGAGAGCGCCGCGATGCGTCCCTCGCGCAGCCGCTGCATTCCAGACTTCAGGTCGTCGGATTCTTTTTTGAGGCTTGCGACGGACTCGGCGAGTTCTTTGCTCTCTTTCATAAGGCGGTCGTTTTCCTTCTGGAGCGCCGCCTGTTCTTTCTCCATCTTCGCGCGCGTCTTACTCATCTCTTCAAGCTGGCTGCGCGCCTCTTCGAGGCTCTTCGCACCTTCGGCAAGCTGCGTCTCGATCCGCGTCAGCTCTTCCTGCTTTTCAGCAAGGTCTCCGCGGCTTTCAAAAAGGTCTATCTCCATCTGCCCCATCGTGTCGCGGTTCTTCTGAAGCTCGACCGTCAGGTCGGTGAGCTGGCGCTGGACGAACTGCATGCTGAAGAGCGCCGTCCGCACCTGTTCGGACGCTACGCTGAGTATCAGCAGCGTGGCGACCGCTATGCCGACGCCCGTGACTACGGAGATTATCCTCGACGTGTATTTCGGGCGCAGATTCAGGAACGTGATGCGCTTTTTGCCGAGACGCATCCCGATGACGTCTCCGGCCCACGAGACGAGCGCGCTCACGACGATGAGCGAGCCGAGCAGTATCCAGTTCATTTCACGAAAAATCTCAAACAAAGAACGACCTCGCTGTCAATCTGTATTTTTAACGCATTACCAAAGGTATTATAACAGATGAATGTGTCGTCTTTGTGGAGATGGGCGGCCAGCGGCGCAAAATATTACAGTATCTTAAAATTTCGGGAAAATTATGAATTTAGTGGTAAAATTATGGCTTGGGCGGCTTCGCCGCCGCGTTCATGCGAATCGCTCATGGACGTAAGGTCCGACAAATTTTCCGGGGCAGCTCCCGCGCACCGCCGCAGCGCAGCGTATGCGCCGCCGTGCGGAGGCGCCGGAGAGGCCGCGCAAGGAGCAGAGATATATGGAATCCATTCTTTCGCCGCTACAGACGGCACGATACGAGTATAAGCCGAAATTGCCGGAGATTTATACGCACGGCATGTGCGGCATCCTCGCCGCGGAGGGCGAGCCGTGCGTCCCGCCCGCGGACTGCGAGGCTATAAGGAACATCTTCCCCAACACCTTCGGGATGAACCGCGTCTATTTCCAGAAGGGCGAGAACTGCGCGCCGAAGAGGAAAATCAACGCCGGCGTCATACTTTCCGGCGGACAGGCCCCAGGCGGCCACAACGTCATAACCGGGCTCTACGACGCGCTCAAGGAGGCCGACCCGTCGAACAAGCTCTTCGGCTTCAAGAACGGGCCTTCCGGGCTGATAGAGGACGACTGCGTCGAATTCACCGACGAGATGATAGACCGCTACAGGAACACCGGCGGCTTCGACATCATCGGCTCGGGAAGGACGAAGCTCGAGACCGAGGAGCAGTTCAAAATCGCCGCGGAGGTCTGCGCGAAGCGCGGGATATCCGCGATTGTGATAATCGGCGGCGACGACTCGAACACGAACGCCGCGATGCTCGCGGAGTATTTCGTGCGCGAGAAGACGGGCGTGCAGGTCATCGGCTGCCCGAAGACGATAGACGGCGACCTGAAGAACGACAGCGTCGAGATATCCTTCGGCTTCGATACGGCGACCAAGACATACGCCGACCTCATCGGCAACATAGAGCGCGACGCCTGCTCCGCGCGCAAGTACTGGCATTTCGTCAAGGTCATGGGGCGCTCCGCCTCGCACGTCGCGCTCGAGTGCGCGCTGCGCACGCAGCCGAACGTCTGCATCATCAGCGAGGAGGTCGAGGCGAAGAAGACGAGCTTCACCGAGATTACGGAGCAGATTGTGCGCTCCGTCTGCGCGCGCGCGGAGCGCGGCGACAATTTCGGCGTCATCATAATTCCCGAAAGCCTCATAGAGTTCGTGCCGGAGCTCAAGGACCTCATCGCCGAGCTCAACGACGTGCTCGCGACCAAGTCCGAGGAGCTCGCCGCGCGTGCGGGGTGGAAGAAGTACGCCTACCTAGAGACGCTGCTTTCGCCGGCCTCGTATAAAGTTTTCACGCTTCTGCCCTCGAACATACAGAACCAGCTTCTGATGGACCGCGACCAGCACGGCAACGTCCAGCTCTCGAAGATAGAGACGGAAAAGCTTCTGATCGAGCTTGTGCGCAAGCGGCTCGCGGAGCTGAAGCACGACGAGGTCTATCACGGCAAGTTCAACCCGATAAGCCACTTCTTCGGCTACGAGGGGCGATGCGCCTTCCCGTCGAACTTCGACGCCGACTACTGCTACTCGCTCGGCTACAACGCGTTCATGCTCATAAGCTACGGCTACACGGGCTACCTTTCGACAATTTCCAACCTCGCGCGCCCCGCGGCGGAGTGGCATGCGGGCGGCATACCGCTGACCGGCATGATGAACCTCGAACGCAGGAGCGGACGCCTGAAGCCGGTCATCAAAAAAATGCTCGTCGACCTAAACGGCGCGCCGTTCCGTTATTTCGCGGAGCGGCGCGAACGCTGGGCCGTCGAGACCTGCTATACCTTCCCGGGGGCCATTCAGTACTACGGCCCGTCCTGCGTCTGCGACACCGTCACAAAGACGCTGGAGCTCGAGCATATGGAAAAGAGGGGCTGACACAGCCCCTCTTTTTTTTCGTCCTTTATTCGTATTTGAGAGCGTCTATCGGGTTCAGCAGCGAGGCCTTGTAGGCCGGGTAGTAGCCGAAGCCGACGCCGACCATCGCGGAGAAGACGAAGGCGAGCATTATCGAGACGAGCGTGAATACCGGCGGCGCGGCGGTGAACGTCGAGAGCGCGTAGCCCGCGACGACGCCGACTATGATTCCGAGCGTCCCGCCCACCATCGAGAGCACTACCGCCTCTATCAGGAACTGCATGCGTATGTCGCGCTCCGTCGCGCCGACTGCCATTCTTATGCCTATTTCGCGCGTGCGCTCCGTTACGGAGACGAGCATGATGTTCATGATGCCGATGCCTCCGACGACGAGCGATATAAACGCTATCGAGCCGAGCAGCATCGACATTATCGTCGTCGTCTTGCGGCGCGCCTCGAGCATCTGCGAGACATTGCGCACCGCGAAGTCGTCGGGCTCGCCGGGCATTATCCTGTGGCGTTCGCGCAGAAGCGCCTCGGTTTCGTTCTGGATGTAGTTCAGCGCCGTCATCGAAACGCCCTTGATGTAGATGTTGCCGATGCGCCCGGCCTCGCGCCAGCGGACGAGGCGGCGCTGCGCCGCCGTTATCGGCACGAGCATGAAGTCGTCCTGGTCGCTGCCCATCGCGGAAAGCCCCTTCGCCTCGAAGACGCCTATGACCGTGAACGGTATTTTATTGACGCGGATGGATTTTCCCAGCGCGCTGGTGTCGGGGAAGAGCTTTTCCTCGACCGTGCTGCCTATCACTATGACCTTCGCGCCCTGGCGCACGTCGCTCTGGTTTATGTCGCGCCCGTAGGCTATGCTCCAGTCCTGCACGTAGGAGTAATCCGCGGTGCTGCCGACGACGCTGGTGTCCCAGTTGGTGTTTTCGTAGACCACCGTGGCGCTGAGGTTTATCATCGGCGCGACGGCATCTATGCCGGAGACCTCGCGCGCTATCGCCTCGGCGTCCTCGTCGGTGAGGTATGAGCGGCTGCCCATCGTCGAGCGCGAGGAGCGGTCCGGGAAGACCATTATGAAGTTGCTTCCGAAGGAGGATATCTGCTCGTCGATGCTCTTGTTCGCGCCCGCGCCGACCGCGAAGGCCGCGATGACGGCGGCGACGCCTATGATGATGCCGAGCGCAGTGAGCATCGAACGCGTCTTGTTTCTGCGCAGAGCCGTCACAGATGCGGTGAATACTTCTGGCAGGGCTATCATACCGGCGTCCTCCTTTCGTTGATTTCGTCCTTCATTATCACTCCGTCCTTAAAATGGAGGATGCGTTTCGCGTAGAGCGCGACGTCGTACTCGTGCGTGACGAGGATTATAGTCATGCCCTCGTCGTTGAGGCGCGTGAAGAGCGCCATTATTTCGTCGCTCGTCTTGGAGTCGAGGTTTCCCGTCGGCTCGTCGGCCATCAGTATCGGCGCGCGGTTCACAATGCCGCGCGCTATCGCGACGCGCTGCTGCTGTCCGCCGGAGAGCTGCGAGGGCTCGTGATAGAGCCTTTCGGAAAGCCCCATCTCTATCAGCGCAGCCTTCGCCTTCTCGTGGCGCTGCGCGCGCGGCACTCCGGCGTATAACAGGGGAAGCTCGACGTTCTCGAGCGCCGAGGTCTTCGAAAGCAGGTTGAAGCCCTGGAAGACGAAGCCGATCATGCTGTTCCTGATGTGCGCAAGCTCGTCGGAGTCCATATCCTCGACGTTCACGCCGTCGAGCAGGTATTCGCCCGACGTGGGCCTGTCGAGACAGCCGAGTATGTTCATCGTCGTCGATTTGCCGGAGCCGGAGGGGCCCATCATCGCGACGAACTCTCCCTTATCGACCTTAAGGTTGACGCCGTGGAGTATCTCTACGGGCTCGCCGCCGAGGTTGAAGCTCTTGCGTATATCTCTCAGCTCGACGAGAGCCATCGCTTAATCGTCCTCTCTCGGCAGGATGACGCCAGTTATTACGCGCTGTCCTTCCTCGAGGCCGGAGACGACCTCGGTGTTCTGCCCGTCGGTGATTCCGCGCTCGACCTCGGCCTTGACCGGCTTGTCCTTATCGCCGAGCAGGTAGACCGCGGGGGCCGTAACCGCCGCTATGTTGCTCTTGCGTCCCGGGCCGGGCGGGCCGACCTCGACGCTCTGCCCCGTCACGGGCTTGAAGCGGAAGGCGCTGTTCGGCACGACGAGGATGTCGTCGCGCTTGTCGAGTATCAGAGAGACGTTCGCCGTCATGCCGGGAAGCAGCTTGCCGTCGGGGTTGTCGACCTTGACGATGACGGTGTAGGTGACGATGTTGTTCTCCGTCGTCGGGGAGAGGCGCACCTGCGAGACGCTGCCCGTGAAGGAGTCGCGCGGGAAGGTGTCTACCGTGAACTCCGCCGGCTGCCCCTCGTGGACGCCGCCGATGTCGGCTTCGTCGACGTTGACCTCGACCTGCATCTGCGTGAGGTCGCGCGCTATCTCCGCGATACTCGGCGTCTGGTAGCTCGCGGCGACGGTCTGGCCCTCTTCGACGTTCTTGGCGACTATTACTCCGTCCACAGGCGAGTATATCTTCGTGTATCCGAGGTTGATTTTCGACCTTTCGAGCGAGGCGCTCTGCTGTTTGACGCGCGCCTCAGCCGAGGCGAGGTTCGCCTTCGCCTGGAGCCACGTGCTCGTGTCGGCGTCGACGTCCGCCTTAGCGACGAGGTCGCGCTCCGCAAGCTCGCGCGTGCGGCGCAGGTTCTTCTCCGCAACGGTCAGAGCCGCCTGCGCGTTGAGCACCTCGGCCTTAGCAGACGCGAGCGACGCTTCGCCCTGCGCCACGTCCGCCTCCTGCGTAGCGGAGTCCATGAGCGCTATCAGCTGCCCCGCCTTGACCTCGCTGTTGTAGTCGAAGTAAAGCGCCTCTATCGTGCCGGATATCTGCGTACCGACGTCGACCGTCTCGACGGGGTTCAGCGTACCCGTCGCCTGTATCGTGGACTGCAGCGTCGTGCGCACTACCGGCACGGATTTGTACTGTATCGCGGGCTCGCGGTTCAGCCACCACCAGCCGCCGCCTCCCGCGGCGGCCGCAATCACCAGCAACGCGGCCGCGAATCTGAATTTTTTGCTTTTAGTCGGCAGTCTGTTCGCCATAGCTCAGTCCTCCCATTGCTTTTTCAAGGTTTATCCGCGCGTTCTTGCAGTCGTAGAGCGCGAGCACCGTGTTCGCCGAGGCTACGGCGTAGCCGTCCACGGCGTCCGATATTTCAAGGTTGTCGCCCACGCCGGCCTTGTAGCGTCCGAGCGCGAGGTCGAGCGTCGCCTTCGCGGCGCGCTCCGCCTCCTGCGACGAGGTCAGCGATTCCTTCGCCTGGCGCAGGTCCTCCCACGCCGTGCGCACCTCGAGCGTCACGGAGTTCTCGAGCCCCACGAGCTCCGCCTCGGCCTGCCGCAGCTGCGCGCGCGCCTGCTCGACCATGCTCTTAGTCAGGCCGCCGTCGGTAAGAGGCACGGAGAGCGTCAGCCCGGCGTTCCACTGGTCGTGGTCGAAATAGGAATGATTTCCGAAGCTGTAGCCGGCGGACGCGGAGAGCGACGGAGACAAGCCCTTCATCTGGAGGGTTACGTTTTCCGCCGCGGACTCGACGCGGAGCCTTCTGGCCACAAGCTCGGGGCGGTCCTTCATCGCGCCGGCCACCGCGTCGTCGAGGCTTATGCTCCAATCCTCATAGCCGAGCATATCCTCGACGCCGCTTATTTCCATCAGAGGCACGCCCATAACGTTTGCGAGCTCGGCGCGGCACAGCTCCTCGTTGCTCTGCGCGCGGACGAGCGTCAGCTTCGACGAGGCGAGGTCCGATTCGGCCTTTGTGACCTCGATTTTAGCCTTCGTCCCCACTTCGTAGTAGGAAGATCTTGTATAGTCAACTTTTCATTCATACGGAAATGTTTC
>UQVV01000076.1 GCA_900544635.1 uncultured Cloacibacillus sp.
GCCAGCTCGTCGAAGAAGAGCTCGAATTTATCGAACTTCTCGAAATAGACGGCGCGTACCTATACGGCATGAATCCGTGCAGCGTCATGCCCATCCGCGGCAGGCTCATGCGCGGCAAGCCGCGTATGCTGGAAAAGTTCCGCCGCCAGATCGCCGCGCTTTCGGAGGAAGAGCTGGACTGGACGCCGATGTGGGGATATCACGAGGAGTAGCCGGAAGCGAGGGACGCCGGACCTTCCGGCTGCGGTTCACGCCTTCAGCGCCATTACGTCGCGCGGGTCTACCGCGGCGAAGACCTTGTCGCCGGGGACGTATTGTTTCGCCTCTTCTTTGGAGAGCTCTATTCTTATCGTCGAGAAGCCGCTGCTCTCGGGCGCGCCTTCGGGGCGGACGTTTACGATGGCCGTGAAGACGTCGTCGCGCACGCTGACGACTTCGGCGCGGAAGCTGTTTTCGGCTCCGGCGTATTCTTTCGAGAGTTTTATGTAATGCGCGCGGATTCCCGCGAATTTCGCGCCGCCCGGCACATCGCGCGCGCAGTCGAGCTCCACGCCCCAGTCGAAGGTCTTTATGCGGCGCGGGGCGATCGCTTCCGCGCGCGAGAAGTTTTTGCAGCCGGAGAGTATCGCCGCGGTGAGCGTAGGCGGCGCGTCGAAGAACTCGGCGACACTCTTGACCGGCTCTGACTGTCCGTTGTTTATGACGCAGACCTTCGAGCACAGGCGGTAGACCTCGTCGCGGTTGTGCGAGACGTAGAGCGTCGTGCCGGGGAATTCCGCGAGCGTGCGCCGGAGGTTGAGCTCGAGCTGCCAGCGCAGGTAGCTGTCGAGCGCCGAGAGCGGCTCGTCGAGCATTATTATCGCGGGGTCGCTCGCCATTATGCGCGCGAGCGCGACGCGCTGCTGCTGTCCGCCCGAGAGCTGCGAGGGGTAGTGCTCTTCGAGCCCGGTTATAAAAAATTTCTCCGCTATCTCGCGATAGCGCGCCTCGCTGTTTTCGCACCTGCCGCTTCCGCGCCGGAGGACGGTCATGATGTTCTGCTTCGCCGTCATGTTGGGGAAGAGCGCGTAATTCTGGAAGAGCAGGCCGCATCTCCGCTGCTGCGGCTTGAGGTTGACGCCGCGCTCCGAGTCGAAGAAGGTCACGCCGTCGACGACGATTTTGCCCTCGTCGGGCGTGACTATCCCCGCTATGCACTTGAGCGTCATGCTCTTGCCGCAGCCGGAGCCGCCGAGCAGCGCAAGGACTTCGTTCTCCGCCTCGAAATCGACGCTGAGCGAGAAAGCGCCGAACTTTTTGCGGAATTTTACGAGCGCGCTCATCTTTCGCCGCCTTTCTCGAATTCCTCGCCAATCGTGTGGTTCGCGGCCTTGCCCTTCGGCTGGCGGTAGCTGTTTTCGAGCATGTTGACGGCGACGAGGACGACGAAGGATATCGCGAGGTTGACGAATACCCATTTGTAGGCGAGCGCCTCGTTGCCCTCGCGCCAGAGCTGATAGACGGTCGTCGATATGGTCGCGGTGCGGCGCGGTATGTAGCCCGTCACCATCGTCGTCGCGCCGTACTCTCCGAGCGCGCGCGCGAAGGCGAGCACCGTCGCCGCGAGGATGCCGTCCTTGCAGTTCGGCACCATGACGCGCCAGAAGATGTACGTGTTCGACAGCCCCAGCGTCTGCGCGCTGTATATGAGGTTGTGGTCGAAGCCGTCGAACGCGCCGCGCACCGTGCGGTACATAAGCGGGAAGGAGACTATCGCCGTCGCGAAAATCGCGGAGTACCAGGTCATCGTGAGGCGCACGCCGAAAGTTTCAAGCACGGGCGCGCCGACCGGGCCGAGCGGCCCGATTGTCATGAGCAGGAAGAAGCCTACGACGGTCGGCGGCAGCACCATCGGCAGCGTCAGCACGCAGTCGAGCACGCCCTTCGTGAACTTCGGCAGCTTCGAGATGTAGTAGGCCGCGAAGATGCCTGTGAAAAACGTTATGACCGTCGATATCCCCGCTATGCGCAGCGAGTTATATAAAGGAAACCAATCCATCGTTCCACGCTCCCTGGAAAAAGCCGCCGGATACGTTAAAAAAGGAGCCGATGCGTTCGGCTCCCTTTCACGAGGAGAGAGGAAAAAACCTTAAAGGGGTTATTTCTCCGGGATAGCAAATCCGATTCTTTCAAAGACCGCGGTAGCCTCCGGGCCTTTGAGGTATTCGACGAAGGCCTTCGCCGCGGCTTCGTGCTTCGTGCCCTTGAGTATCGCGGCGGGGTAGACTATCGGCTTGTGCGAGCCCGCGGGAGCTCCGGCGACTACGTCCACCTTGTCCGAGGTGGCCGCGTCGGTGCCGTAGACCACGCCGCAGCTGACGGCGGCGGACTCTGTCTGCGCGAGGACTTCCTTAACGTTGCTTGCGAAAGAGATTTTGTTCTCGCCGTTGAGCTTGTCCCATACGCCCATGTGCTTGAATATCTCTTCCGAGTACTGGCCCACGGGGACGTCGGAGTTGCCGAGCGCGATGAGCGTCACCTTGTCGGTGGCTATGTCGTCGAAGCTCGCGATGCCGGTCGGGTTGTTGCCCTTCGGTACGATGAGGACGACTTTGTTGGAAACTATGTTGAAGCGCGTGCCGTCCATGACGTGCGTGTCGTTTATCTGATCCATCTGCTTCTGCCCCGCGGAGATGAAGATGTCGCACTCCGCGCCCTGCTCTATCTGCGTCTTGAGCGTCCCGCTCGAGTCGAAGTTGTAGACGATGCTCACGTCGGGCGCGACCTTCTTGTACATCTCCGCGATCTCCGTCATCGACTCGTTCATCGAGGCCGCCGCGAAGACGGAGAGCTCCGTCGCCGCGAGCGCCGGAGCCGCCGCGACGAGCAGCGCGCAGACGGCGGCAAGGAATGAGAACTTCTTCATAAAAAATCCGCTCCTTTGATAAACTCCTGAAATTTTCGCAACTCCGTGTCGCTTTACGAGGATTATATAACGCGCCGCGCTTTTTCGCAATGCACATGCGTTGCAGAAAAGCCGCAAAATCCCCGCGCGCGGCGAAAATCCGGCTTCGGCGCCGCAAAGTTTGGTGTTCTTCACTTTTCGTGATAGAATGTGTGAACTTCACGCAATAAAACAGAAGTATCAAAGGGGTTCAGCAACACAAAATCTTTTGGAGGGATTGCGATGCAGCTCGAACGTTACAACGGCCATATTGAAGATGCGGATTTCCTCAGCATGCTCATGGTGGACATAGCGGGGAATATCCGCAGCGTCTCTCTGCCGCGCGGCTATGTTTCGGACAAGGTCCTCGCGGACGGGGTCGGCTTCGACGCCTCGAACTACGGATACGCGAAGGTCAACAATTCCGACATGGTGGCCGTGCCGGATATGGAGACGGCTTTCTATGAAATCCGCGGCGATTACAGGATTCTGCACGTCCTCTGCGACGTGGTTTCGACGGAGCGCGAGCCCTTCGGCCAGTACCCGCGCAACGTCGTGCGCGCGGCGCGCGATTTCCTGCGCGAGAAGGGCATCGCCGATACCGCGAAGGTGCTCGTGGAGCTTGAGTATTACGTCTTTGAGGAGACGGAGTACAAGACGGGCGTGGATCAGGCTTTCTACCGCGTGAAGTCCGCCGAGGGTCTCGGCGAGGGCTGCGACGACAAGCCGCGCACCGGCCTGCACGCCGCCTATCACAGGCTTCCGCCGGAGGACTGCTATGCGGATTTCCGCAACGAGACGGTGCATCTGATGGAGGTTCTCGGCATTCCCGTGAAGTATCATCATCACGAGGTCGCCGTGTCGCAGCTCGAGATAGAGCTCGACTTTATGGATATGGCGCGCGCGGCGGATATGGTTTCGCTCGCGAAGTGGATTATCAAGCAGGTCGCGTCGGAGTGGGGGCTCTGCGTGACTTTCATGCCGAAGCCTCTTTATAAGATGCCCGGCAACGGTATGCACGTGCATCAGTTCCTCGAGAAGGAGGGGAAGTCCATCTTCCCCGGCGACGTGCTTTTCAACCTGTCGAAGGAAGGGCTCGCCTACACGGCCGGTATGCTGAGCCACAGCCTTACGGGAAGCCTGCTTGCCTTCGGCTGCCCGAGCACGAACAGCTACCGCCGCCTCGTCCACGGCTATGAAGCGCCGGTCTCCGCGACCTTCGCGAAGGGCTCGCGCGCCGCGGCCGTGCGTATCCCCGGTTATGTCAAGAAGGACGAGACGCGCGTCGAGTACCGCACCGGCGACGCCTCGTGCAACCTGTACTACTTCCTCGCCGCGATGATACTCGCGGGCGCGGACGGCATAGTGAAGGGGCTCGACCCGGTAGCGCTCGGCTATCAGAGCCAGGACGCGAAGGACGAGCTGACCTTCCCGCTCAACCTCAACGCCGTCCTCGACGGCCTCGAGAAGGACAACGAATACCTCGCGCCGGCCTTCCCGCCGAAGCTCATCGAGCTCTGGACGAAGGCGAAGCGCGCCGAGGCCGAGTACGTCTACAACGCGCCGACCCCGCAGGAGTACGAGCTGTATTTCTAGCGCTCGGACGCAAAATACGGAAAAGCAGCAAAACGACGGGAGGGGCCGCGAGCCCTTCCCGTTTTTGTTTTCTTTTGTTCATTTCCGCCAAAGACGAGCCCGCCGCGCCGTTTACACCGCCGCGAAAGCGCCGCTATAATAACCTGACGCGCCGGCGCGGGCTGCCGCGCGCGCGAAATATGCAAAGAAAAGGTGCGCGACATGGCCTCTAAAGAGATAAACATGACGGAGGGCGACTCCTTCCGGCAGATGCTTTCCTTCGCGATTCCGCTGACGGCGGGTGGCGTGCTCCAGCAGGCCTACAGCATGGCCGACGCGGTAATCGCGGGACGCTTCCTTGGCAGCGACGCTCTCGCCGCGATTTCAAACAGCATTTACGTGATATGGGTGATGACGCTGCTCTTCCTCGGCCTCGGCCACGGCGCGTCGATAATAATTTCGCAGCTCTACGGCTCCGGCGAGCGCGAGCGCGTGAAAAGCGCGGTCGACACCTGCGTCGTGCTGCTCGTCGCCTGCGGCCTGCTCTGCACCGCGCTCGGCATCATGCTCGCCGCCCCCGTGCTGCGGCTCATCGCCACGCCTGAGAGCCTTATGGAGCAGTCGACCTTTTATCTGCGGATAATCTTCGCTGGAGCCGTCCCGTCGCTCGGATATACGATAATCGCCGCGCTGCTGAACGCCGTCGGCAACTCGCGCACGCCGCTCGCGCTGCTCGGCGCCGCCGCTGTGCTCAACGTCGCGCTCGACCTGCTCTTCGTCCCCGTGCTCGGCATGGGCGTCGGCGGCCTCGCGCTCGCGACGGTAATCGCGCAGGCCGCCTCTCTCGCGGGATGCCTCGTCTGCCTCGGCCGCTCCGACAGCCTCATCGCGCTGCGGCTGCGCGGCTTCAGCTTCAGCTGGAAAATGCTCGCGCTCATTGTAAAGCTCGGCGTCCCGACTGGGCTGCAAAACGCGCTGATGATAATATCGATGATGGTGCTGCAAAAGGCGACGAACGAATTCGGCGTCGCGGTCATCGCGGGGCGCGCCATCGAGTCGCGCATCGAAGGCGTCATGCTCATCCCGCTCGCGGGAATCTCTACCGCCGTCATGACCTTCGTCGGGCAGAACATCGGCGCGGGAAAGGACGAGCGCGCGAAGCAGGGGCTGAAAAACGGCTTCGTCATGGGCGCGGCTGTCTCGTTCGTCTTCTGGCTCGCGCTCTTCCTCTTCTCCGGCCCGATACTCGGCATATTCTCCTCCGACGAAGCGGCGCTCTTCGAGGCCGGGCGCTGCGTCGGCATCATAGCGCCCGCGTTCGTCTTCTACAGCCTCGCGACCATCTGGCAGGCCTTCTTCCGCGGCGCGGGCGACACGATATTCCCGCTTGTCGTCTCCATAGTCACGCAGTTCGCCTACCGAATAGCCGCCATCGGCCCCTTCCTCTCAATATGGCCCACCCCATCCGGCATCTGGTACCTCTACGTCTCCAGCTGGTTCCTCATGTTCGCCCTCGACTGGGCCTACCACAAGACCGGATTCTGGAAAAAATACGCAAAGGCGATAAAGGCGGGAGTGTAGCGCGAAAATCCGCCGCGATTTGCGCGCTTCCGCTATTGACAACGCGGGGCGCGCATAGTATCATTCGCTTTAGTTGCGAAAAGTGATAAAGATTTTCGAAGGAAAAGGAGGCTCGTGCGATGAGGATGTTTGAGTTTGAACGCTATTTTTATTACTCTTACGCTTATCCCCGCGCATACGACGCCTCGGGGCTTTTGGTGTTTTCTTCGAAGTAATGAGCGCATAGAGTAATACGTGCAAGCAGCTTCAAAGAACCGCCGCCCTCCGGGGCAGGCGGTTCTTTTTTGTGCTCGCATCAAATATAAACTTCAGGCAAATATTTGAGAGGAGAATGTGTTATGTTCGGAATGGATTTATGGGTGCTCTGCGCCGGAGGTTCGCTTATTTGGAGTACGGCGTGGTCCGTGGCGATGCTCGTCAAGAGGGTGAGGTAAGATGACCGCCTTCGTGCTGCTCTGGGCCGGCTACGCTCTTATACTCGTCTTTATCGCGAAGTACTCGCGCAGCCACGACGCGCTGCTGCCCGGCAAGGTCGGCGTCGCGGTGCAGGCGCTCGCCTATGTCGCCACGTATATCTCGGCGGTCGCGCTCGTCGGCTTCGGCGGGCTATGCTATCTCTTCGGCCTTCAGATGCTGCTCGTCGCGGCGGGCAACGTCTGGTTCGGAACGTGGTTCGTCTACAGATACCTCGCGTGGCCGACGCGGCTGTGGCAGAGGAAGCTCGACGCGCGCACGCCGGCGGAGCTTCTCGCGAAGGCTTACAAGGCTCCGTTCCTCCAGACTTTTATAGGCGCGATTTCCGTCGTCCTGCTTGTCGTCTACGGCTCGGCGGTCTTTAAGGGCGCGGCGGTGATGGTCGCGGGAGTCATCCCGATTTCGGTGAACGCGGCGCTCGCGCTGCTCGTCGCGGTGGTCGGCCTTTCGGTCATCTGGGGCGGGCTGCGCGGCGTGCTCTACACCGAGGCTTTGCAGGGGCTCATCATGATCGTCGGCATAGGCGCGCTGCTCGTCGCGCTATTCCACGCGGTCGGCGGCCCTGCGGAGGGGCTGCGCCGGCTTGCGGCGCTCCCGCCGACTGAGGGCGCGGACAACGGATTCCTCGCGCTTTCAAGCGGCGCGGGCGGGCTTAACATAGTCTTCCTCGCAGTCGTCACGTCGGTCGGCATCTGGGCGCAGCCGCAGCTCATCCAGCGCCATTTCGCGCTGCGCAGCCAGGAGGAGACGCGCAAGGCCGCGCCGCTTGCGATGCTCGCGCTCTCCGTGGTCGTCGGCGGAGCGTACTTCGCGAGCGCCCTCTCGCGCGTCATGCTCGGCGGCGGAATCACCGACCCGGACACGGTGCTCCCCATCCTCGTCCACAGGCTTCTCCCAGCGGCGGGCCAGCAGCTTTTCGCTCTCGCGATAGTATCCGCCTCGCTCTCGACGGCCTCGGCTCTGCTGCACATAGCGAGCGGCAGCCTCGGGCGCGACGTGCTGAAGCGCGAGCTGCACGGCTGGCCGTGGCGGATCACCGTTATTTTCTGCGCGCTCGGCAGCGGCCTATTCGCGCTTAAAAGCTCGTCGATAATCGCCGTCATCTGCGCGACGAGCTGGACCCTGCTCGCCTGCGCGATAATGGCCCCGTACCTCTGGCTGCTCGCCTTCGGCCCGAAGGCCGGCCCCGCGGCCGCGACGGCAAGCTCGCTCTCCGGCTTCATCGGCTCGATAGCGTGGTACGCCCTCGGCTACGCGTCCACCTCGATGTCCATCACCGGCATAGCCGCGCCCGGAATCATCGGCGCGGTCCACCCGATAGTCCCCGGCGTGCTGGTCTCCGCCGCGGCGTTCGTCCTCTGCGCGCGGCGCGCCGAGGCGGGAGCCGCCGTGAAGCACGCGGCGTAGCGCAAAGCGACGGAGCCGCGCGAAAGATACATCGCTGTCTATATATAAGGAAAGAACCGCCCCGCTTCGCTCGACGCTGCGCCGCGAAGCG
>UQVV01000077.1 GCA_900544635.1 uncultured Cloacibacillus sp.
CGCTCGATGCGCGCCTTGAGCTGACGCAGCGTTATCGCGTTGCCGTCCTGGCTCGCGAATGGGCTCGTGTTGACGATGAAGAACATCGACACGGTCGGCTCCTCAATGTCGAGCGGCGGCATCACGGCGTCCGGCGTCTCGGGCGAGCTCATCGTATCGCCCAAATCTATATTCGCGGGGCCGGTGAACCAGACGATGTCGCCCGCTCCGGCCTCTTCGACCTCGGCGCGGTCGAGCCCCTTCGTGACGTAAAGGTGCGTGCAGGTCGAGGTGTCCGTCGAGACGACCTCCCAGTCCGTCTGCTCGTAATCCTTCCAGCGCGTGTGAGTGCGCAGGATTTTGTCGCCCTTTTTCAGCGTTCCCTGGAGAATCCTGCCGCAGCCGATGCGTCCGAGATACTCGCTCCACGAGAGCGTGCAGACCTGCATCAGGAACGGCTTGTCCATCTCGGCCTTCGGCGCGGGCACGCGCTCGATTATCGCCTTGAACAGGTCGTCCATGCCGGGCTGCGAATTTTCCTCGCGTTTAGACAGGTCGTCCACGAACCAGCCCTGAAGGCCGGAGCCGTAAAGCACGGCGAAGTCGCACTGCTCCTCCGTCGCGCCGAGCTCGATGAAGAGGTCGAAGGTCTTGTCGAGCGCCGCCGCGGGGTCGGCGTTCGGACGGTCTACCTTGTTTATAATGACGATGGGGCGCAGTCCGAGTTTCAGCGCGCGCATAAGGACGTAGCGCGTCTGCGGCATCGGCCCTTCGTTGGCGTCAACGAGCAGCAGCACCGAATCAACCATCGAAAGCACGCGCTCGACCTCGCCGGAGAAATCCGCGTGGCCCGGCGTGTCAACGATGTTGATCTTGTAACCGCCCCACTCGACTGTGCAATGCTTCGCCTTAATCGTGATTCCGCGCTCGCGCTCGATGTTGCCCGCGTCCATGACGCGCTCCTCCATCACCTGATTGTCGCGGAAAAGGTGCGCCGCCTTGAAAATGCCGTCGATGAGCGTCGTCTTGCCGTGGTCTATGTGCGCTATAATCGCTATATTGCGTATCTTAGAAGAGTCCTGCATCCTACAAATTCCTCACATTCAATATGCCCGCAGGCATTGATTTTAAGCCGACGATTCTGCTAGCCAATATAGAATATTAGCACCGAATGGCGGAAATTGTCCAGAATTTGCGCGCAAGACAAGGCGCCGCGTTCCTCTTTTTACGCCGGCATGATACGATAAGGTAAAGCCGTGCGGCAAGCGCGGCCTTATGCCGGTAAAGGGGAAAGACCATGGGACTATCCGCTATTGTTCAACTCATGCTGCTTTTCTGGAGCTACTGCTTTCTCGGCTGGGTGTGGGAGTCGCTGCTCGTCTCCTGCGAACAGCGCAAATGGGTCAACCGCGGCTTCCTTTACGGGCCGTGGATACCGATATACGGCTTCGGCGCGCTCATCATATTGTTCTCGACCGAGCCGTTCCGAAGCAGCGCGCTGCTCGTCTTCTTCTCCGGCATGACCAGCTCGACGGCGCTCGAATATCTCACCGGACGGGCGATGGAGAAAATTTTTCAGATGCGCTACTGGGATTACAGCAAATGCCGCTTCAATCTCGACGGTTACATCTGCTTGCGCGCTTCGCTGACATGGGGGATTTTTTCCGTCGTCATCGTCGATATGGTGGAGCCGCCGCTCGCGCGGATGATAACGGCGGCGTCCCCGGCGCTGTCCTGCACGCTGAACGCGGTGCTGACGCTTCTTTTCGCAGCCGACCTGGTAAAATCGGCGCAGGCTGCGGCGGGGCTCAAAAAGATGCTCATAAAACTCTCCGCGAACAACGCGCGCCTCGCCGCAGCGGAAGCCGGGCTTAACCGCGCTGTCGAGATACTCTCCGCCGACGCGGCCGGACTAAAAGAGAAATTCGAAGAAGCTGAAGCGGCGTTCGCCGCGCGCAGTGAATCCGCGCGCGAACGCGGAGCGGAGCGCCGCGAGGCGGGGCTGCGCCTTCTCGTTAAACTTATAGAGAAAGAACGGCGCGCCAGATACGACCGGATACGCATGATAGACGATAAAGCCGCGGCCGCACTCGAATCGATAGCCAGAGCGTCCGCCGGCGCGGAAGGCAAAGAACGCGAGCGCTTGGAACGCCGCGCGGCGGCGATACGCGAGCTGCGCGAATCGCTGCACCGTTCCAGACGGGAGCTTGCATCGCTCAGAGCGCGCGACTACAGCCGCGCCGTCTCGCTGCTGCGCCGCAACCCGACCGCATCGTCGCGCCGCCATGCGGAAGCCCTCGGAAGTCTGACTAAAATAAACAGGGCAAAGCACCGCGGCATCAGACAATAAAAGAGGCCGCGCGGACACGGCCTCTTTTATGCTCCGATATACAGAATTTCAATCGCCGGTCGTCCTCACGCCAGATGTATCATATTCGCTATGATGATGAACACGATGCTGAGCCCCCACTCTATGAGCGCGAGCTTTATCGCGAAGCGGAACCACTGGACGAAGTTCACGTTGCCCGCGCCGATGCAGGCGTTGGTCGTCGAGCTGGTCGGTATGATGCAGTCGGAG
This sequence comes from uncultured Cloacibacillus sp., assembly GCA_900544635.1. Lineage (GTDB taxonomy): Bacteria > Synergistota > Synergistia > Synergistales > Synergistaceae > Caccocola > Caccocola faecigallinarum. The sequence continues at coordinate 2,558 of UQVV01000077.1, forward strand.
AAGCCCGCGGCGCACTGGAAGGCTATGACCGCCGTCTGCATCGTGACGCCGGTCATCTGGGCGAGCGGCCCCATCAGCGGCATGACGAGCGCGGCGAGGCCGCTGCCCGACGGCACGAAGAAGTTGATGATCACATTCACGAAGAACATGCCGACGGCGATGAGCGAGGTCGGCAGTATCGAGAGCACTCCGGCCATCGCGTTAAGTATCGTGTGGAAGATGAGCCCCTGCTCCATGACGACGAGGATGCCGCGCCCCATGCCTATGACGAGGCAGGCGAACATCATCGACTTCGCGCCGTCAATCCACGTGCGGCAGATGTGGTTGCCGCTCATTCCGCCGACTATGCCGGCGATTATGCCCATAGCGAGGAATATCGGCGACATGTTGCTCGCGAACCAGTCGAGTTCGAGCGCGCCGTAAATGATTATCGCAAAGCCCGCGACCATCGTGACGAGCACCAGTATGTTGCGCGTGCCGAGCTCCGTCGTCGTCGTGTAGTCCAGCTTGTCGGCCGCGCCGCTTTCCGCGTGCGCCTTCTCGAGCTCGTAGCAGTAGCTTTTCTTCGGGTCTTTCCTGACGCGCTCCGAATACCATATCGTGTAGGCGACGACTGCGACGAGGATGACGGCGTGCATTATCATGCGATACCACGCGCCGGAGAATATCGGCAGCCCGACGATGCCCTGCGCGACGGCTGTGGCGTAGGGGTTGAAGGTTCCGACGGAGCTTCCGACGAAGGCTCCGCACATGACCATCGCGATGCCCGTGATGCTGTCGTAGCCCATGCGCCGCGCGAGCGTTATGCATATCGGCACGAAGATGACGCACTCCGCGTCGAAGCCGATGAGGCCGCCGAGCAGCGAAAACAGGAACATTATGACGAAGATGATGAGATGCTCTTTTCCTTCAAGAGCCTTGATGAGCTTGTTGATTACTATGTCTATCGTCTTCGTCTCGTTGATGATTGCGAAGGAGCCTCCCGCTATCATGACGAAGAAGATGAGCGACGCCATGCTGACGAGCCCCGTCGGGATTGCGTTGAAGAACTGATAGAGCGTGACGGGGTTCTGCTCTACGTAGTGGAACGTCCCAGGGACGAGCACCTGGCGTCCGGTTTCGTTCGCGGCGGTTTCGAACTGCCCCGCCGGGACGACGTAGGTCAGCAGCGCGCATATTATCAATATCGTGAAGATCAGCAGATAGGTGTGCGGCATTTCCATGGAAAGGAAGCCGAACAGCCCCTTGCGTTCGTTTTTCATCTTGTTCTCTCCTTCTCCCATAGTCGAAAATTTACGCGCGCCGTTACTCGAAAGCGCCCTTCAGCAGCGCCTCTCCGCCGTCGGCGGCGAGCTTCCCCATCGCGAAAACCTTGAGAATCGACAAATCCTTATCCATAATTATCAGGTCCGCGTCCGCCCCCTCTCTGACGCAGCCCTTCGCCGGATACATGCCTATCGCGGCGGCCGGGCTAGACGTGACGGGGCGCAGCGCCGTCTCGAGCGGCATGTCTTTCGTCAGCGCGAGGTCGCGGAACTCCTTGTGCATCGTCTCCACCGTAGTGACGCAGAGGCCGACGAAACGCCCCTCCGCGTCGTAGACGGCCATGCTTCCGTTCGCGTCGGAGCTCATCGTGACGTTCTTGATGTCGACGCCGTTTTCAAGGCAGCGGCGTATCGCGTCGCTCGGCTTGATGGTTCCTTCGAAGCCGTATTCGGGCGCAATGCCGGAGGTGACGTCGATGACCGCGCCCATCTTCGCAAGCTCCATCGCCTGGACAAAAAGCGCTTCGTCGCGGTTGACGTGCGTCGGGATGATAAGATACGGCGGAATTTCCGTCTCGCGGATGATGTCCGCCAGCATGTCGAGCCTCCTGCGCCCGACGCCCATGTGGAAATGCGTGTAGCCGCGCTTCCCGCTGACGAGGCCGCCAGTGTAGGCCTGTGCGAGCAGCTTTTCTATGTCGGAGCGCGAAGGCTGCGAAGAGCGGCGGTCGGAAATAGCCGTTTTCGCGCCGATGACCTTGTCGATGAATATCATGTCGCGGCGCACGGAGCCGGTAAGCGTGGCCGACGGCACCTCGAACGACCCGGTCAGCATGCGCGCCGTGATTCCCTCCTGCTCGAGCGCGCAGACCTTCGCGTACAGCGCCTCGATATTGCGCGCCGTTCCGTCCGTCCCGTGCAGCCCGACCACCGTGGTGATGCCGTGCCTGACGATGGCGGATACCTGCATCTCCGGCGTGCGGCTGAAGAACCCCGCCTCGCCCCCCGCTCCGATGACGTGGACGTGCTGGTCGACAAAGCCCGGCGTCAGTATGCAGCCGTCCGCGTCGAGAACCTCGACCTCAAGCCCGCCGTACTCGCCCGGCAGGCTCTCCCCAATCCTGATTATCTTTCCGAAGCCGATAAGCACGTCTTTCCGCCCCAGCGGCTCCGGCGCGAAAACTTCTGCGTTTCGAATCAGAAACATAACTGCCCTGCTCCCCTCCAGTGATTTTGACACAATTTTGATTATAACATTGCGCGCTCTTTTTTTACAAAAACATCGTTTCAAAATCACACATCGGTAAAAAAACTGATTTTCAGCTACAGATGCAAACATAAAAAGCCTCCCGGAAGAACACGTCCTCCGGGAGGCTTTTCGCTTAATTTATAATTTTCTGCGCAGAAACTATACCCCCATCCGTCTCTGTACGAACTTCACGACTTCCATTATCGGGATGATGAGCACGGCGAGGCCGAGGGCTATCGCGTATTCGTGCAGGTCTATCGGCGTGAAGTTGAACGCGGCCGCCACGAACGGCACTTCTATTACGACGGTCGTGAGTATCAGCGAGACTATCATCGCGGCGTAGAGGAATTTATTGTGCGTCTTGAGGGTGAATATCGAGCCGCGGCGGCTTCTCATGTTGAGTGAGTGGAATATCTCGACCATCGAGAGCGTCAGGAAGGCCATCGTCGTGCCGTCGTGGCTGTTGGTGAATTCCCACGTGCCGCTTTCAACGTAGTGGCCGACTATGTAGGAAATCATGACGAGCACCGTCACTATCGCGCCCTGGAAGAATACGTCGAAGCCCATGCCTCCCGCGAATATTCCTTCGCGCGGGTCGCGCGGCGGGCGGCGCATGATGTCGGGCTCGCTCTTTTCCATGCCGAGCGCGAGCGCGGGGAAGCAGTCGGTGATGAGGTTTATCCAGAGCAGGTGTACCGGCTCGAGTATCGTGAAGCCTATGAGCGTCGCGAAGAATATCGCGAGCACTTCGGCGAGGTTCGAGGCGAGCAGGAACTGTATCGCCTTGCGGATGTTCGCGTAGATGCGGCGGCCTTCCTCGACGGCGGATACTATCGTCGCAAAGTTGTCGTCGGCGAGCACCATGTCCGCGACGTTCTTCGTCACGTCCGTGCCGGTGATGCCCATGCCGACGCCTATGTCGGCGCTCTTTATCGAGGGCGCGTCGTTGACGCCGTCGCCGGTCATCGCGGTTATTCTGCCCTTCGCCTTCCACGCGGTGACTATGCGCACCTTATGCTCGGGCTGCACGCGCGCGTAGACGGAGTATTTTTCTATGTCGTTCCTGAACTGTTCGTCGCTTATGTCGTTGAGCTGCGCGCCCGTGATGGCCTGCGAAGCGTCGCTGATTATGCCGAGCTCCTTCGCTATGGCGACGGCGGTGTCCTTGTGGTCGCCGGTTATCATTATCGGGCGGATTCCCGCGCCGCGGCATTCGACTATCGCGGCCTTTACCTCGGGGCGCACGGGGTCGATCATTCCTGACAGTCCGACGTAGGTCAGCCCGCGCTCGAGGTATTCGGGCTCGAAGCTCTCTGGCGCTTCGTCCCATTCGCGCATAGCGCCGCAGAGGACGCGCAGCGCCTTGTCCGCCATCTCCTTGTTGCTCCTGAGTATCGAGGCGCGGATTTCGTCGGTCATAGGCACCGCTTTGCCGCCGACGAGCGCCGAGGCGCAGCGTTTGAGGACTTCGTCGGGCGCGCCCTTCGTGAACTGGATTATGCGTCCGTCCTTGGTTTTATGGACGGTGGACATCATTTTGCGCATCGAGTCGAACGGAGCTTCGCCTATGCGCGGGTACTCCTCCATGAGCTGCGGCTTCGGCATCCCGTTTTTGGCGGCGTCGTTGACGAGCGCGCATTCCGTCGGCTCGCCGACGGCTTCGTTCGTATCGGGGTCGAGCGCCGCGTCCGAGCAGAGCGCCATCGCGGTTTCAAGCGTCTTTTCGTCGTCCGCCGCGTGCTCGACGACCGTCATCTTGTTCTGCGTCAGAGTGCCCGTCTTGTCGGAGCAGATTATCTGCGTACAGCCGAGCGTCTCGACGGCTGTGAGCTTGCGGATAATCGCGTTTCTGCGCGACATGTTCGTGACGCCTATCGAGAGCACTATCGTGACGACGGCGGCGAGCCCCTCCGGTATCGCGGCGACGGCAAGCGAGACGGCGACCATGAAAGTCGAGAGGAACGTGTCGCCCGTTATGCCCGCTTCGCTGCCGTGCGCGCGGAAGAGGCCGACGGCGAATATCACGGCGCATATCCCTATTACGAGGACGGTGAGGAATTTGCTGAGCTGGTTGAGCTTTATCTGGAGCGGCGTCTCGTCCTCCTTCGCGTTTTCGAGCGCGTCGGCTATCTTCCCCATTTCGGTGTTCATGCCGGTGCCGGTCAGCACCGCCATGCCGCGCCCGTAGACGACCGTCGAGCCCATGTAGACCATGTTCTTGCGGTCGCCGAGCGGCACGTCCTTTTCGCCCTCGAGGTTGAGGATGCTCACTATTTTATTGACGGGGACGGATTCTCCCGTAAGCGCCGCCTCCTCTATCTTCATGCTCGCGCATTCGATGATGCGTCCGTCTGCGGGGACGGAGTCGCCCGCTTCGAGCACGACGACGTCGCCCGGGACGAGCTCCTCGCTCTTGAGCGTCGCTATCTTCCCGTCGCGCAGCACCTTGCTCGTAGCCGCCGCTATCTCCTGAAGCGCCGCGATGGCGGCTTCGGCCTTGCTCTCCTGCACGACGCCGAGCACCGCGTTGATGATTACGACGAACATGATGATTATCACGTCGGCGAACGACTCTCCCTCGTAGAAGGCCGTGATGCCGGAAATAACCGCCGCGACGATGAGGATTATAATCATCGGGTCGGCCAGCTCGTCGAGGAAGCGCTTCCAGAGCGGCGTCTTCTTGCCCTCTTTCAGCTTGTTCCTGCCATATTTCTCGAGCCGTTCCGCAGCCTCCCGGCTCGACAAGCCCTCCGCGGAGCTGTCGAGCTCGCGCAGGACTTCCTCGTAGGGTGACAAATACTCTCTCATCTGTTTTCCTCCTTACAGCACACAAAAAACAAACTTGCCCGACGGTCCACATTCTCGCACCCTCCGCAGAAGGCCGCCTCAGAATTTTTACGGGGCCGCACAGCCCCACAAAAATGAGCCAGTTCGCTCTCACTATTGCCGAGAAACTTGTCCGCAAAGAGCTCTCCGA
>UQVV01000078.1 GCA_900544635.1 uncultured Cloacibacillus sp.
GAGCTTTTCCATCGACTCGGCGAGGTCGTCGAGTAGGCGGAACTTGACGCGCAGCTCGGTGGGGAAGTCCGCGTTCTGGTGCGCCGTGTTGACGGCCTTGCCGATGAATAGCTTCAGGTCTGTGCATTGCTCGATGAGCATTTTCGCGAGCTTCGCCGCGCCGTGCTCGCTGTCGAGCTCCGCCGTCATTTCGGGCACGGCGGGGCGCGTGCGGTATTCCTCGACGAGTTCTATGACGCGCTTCAGCGTCAGCACGCCTTCGGTGACGAGGTCGATGCCGTCTATCGTAGCCGTCGGCGGGATGTCCGCGTCGGTGTAGTCGATGTTGACGCGCAGCGGGCGCTTGAGCTCGCGCGAGAGGATTTCGGAGCTGGTGCCGCCGCTGACGACGTGCAGCCCGGGCGTCTCCATGTATTCGCGCACGAGGCGCGAGTCGTCCTCGGGGTTCTTCGGCGGGCCGGAGAAGAGGCTGACCGTCTGCGGCGTCATGATGTGCGCTATCGATACCGTCGTGTCGTCGCCGGGCTTGCCGAGGTACAGGTCCTTCGCGACGCCGAGCACGCGCTCGATTACGCGCGGCGCGGAGAGCTTCTCGCCGCACGGGCCGCAGAGGAATTCCGCGACCTCGTCGCAGCCCCAGCCGAAGGCGAGCGTCTCGCCCATGCCGGCCTGCGTCACGCCGTCGCTGACTATTACGAAGTAGTCGCCCGGCTTCGCCGTGAAGCGGCTTTCGCGCACGAGCTTGCCTTCGATTGTCTTTTCCTCGTAGTCGAACGGGATGTGCCGCCCGTCGCGTATCAGCATGCAGGGCGGGTTGTCGTACTCGACTATGTAGCCCTTGCCGTCCTTGCAGATGTGCAGAATCATGAAGGTCGAGTAGGCTATGCCGCGCAGCTTGCAGACGGGCAGGGTGTGGGCAATCGTGTCCACGGTGTCCTCGATGGACGCGCCGCGGCTTATCATCGTCGAGATTATCTTCGACGTGAGCGTCGAAAGTATGTTCGCCTTGACGCCGCTGCCGAGGCCGTCGGAGAGGACGAGCAGCGTGCTCTCGGGCGTGTTTATCACCTCGACGCGGTCGCCGCAGAGCTCCTCGTTCTTTTTAATCAGGCTGTTATAGCAGGCGTCTATGCAGAGGCTCTCAGTCGTCATGTCCGTCATATACGATCAAATCCTTGAGCTTCGTCAGCGTCACCTTCGTCTCGGCGGTCGTCTCGCCGAGGAGGCTCGCTATCTCCTGCGCGACGGTCATCTGCTTGTCGATGACGTTCTGCGCCATCTCCATCGTCTCCATCTTGAGCTTGTTCAGCGACTCGGCCTCAGCCTCCTGCTTCGTTATGTCGTGGAGGAAGGCTATCGCGAGCCCCTGCTCGGGAATGTAGACGACCGTCTGGTTGACTATTATGCCGCGGTCCTCGTAGCTGACCTTATGCAGCGGGATGTTGCGCTCCTCGGCGACGGCGAGCGCGAAGTCCACCGGGTCGAGGAAGTCCTCTATGCGCCGCCCCGTAATCTCGCTGCGCGTCACCTTCAGCAGATGCTGCGCCGCGAGGTTGCACTCCTTGACGTGCAGGTCGCGGTCCACCGCGATGATATAGTCGGGGCTGACGGAGAGCGTGACGTTCGCGAGCGTCTCCGATATCTGCGTCATGTACGGCAGGCACATGTGCAGCTCCGCCTTGCCCTGGTAGACCGCTATCGCCTTGTCGCGGCATGTGCGGTAGCCGCAGCTTCCGCAGTTGATTTCGTGCTCCGGCTTCGTCTTGCCTATCTGCGCGAGAATCGCGCGTATCGTATCCTCGTCTGGGATGGCGAGCTTCGGCGGCGTGGGGCGTATCTCACGGTGAAGGTCCACGTCGGAAAGGTCCGCCTCGCGGATATTCTTCTCCTCGCGCAGATAGTGCATCATGTCTATGCCGCGGCTGACGGGGTAATAGCCCTCGTCGAGCTTCTCGGGGCCGTTGATGCAGCTTCCGTAGCAGGCGCTCGCCTCGATGAAGCAGTTGTGTATGCGCCCCTCGTTCATCTCCGTGAAGAGCTCGAAGACGTCCTTCGCGCCCTGCTTGCTCATAAACGCGTACTTTTTGAAAACATGCGAGTCTTCTGGCAGATTCGCCTTCACGTCCTTCACGATGCCCTCGAAGACCGGGTAAATGGCCGAGGCGCTCGGGTCGTTGCCGAAATAGCCCTCCTGTGCCTCCGAGAGCTTCACGCCGTCCTCGTCGAACCACGCCGCGAGCTGCTTGAAGGTCACGACGCCGTCGATATAGCGCTTCTCCGAAAGGCGCGCCTCCTCAATCTTCGAAATGCACGGCGCGAAGAAGACTATAAAAGCGTCGTCGCCGTACTTCCTCCGCAGGAAAGCGCCGTGCGCCTCCATCGGCGAAAGCACCGGCGCGAGATGCTCGATAAGCTTCGGAAAATGCTTCTGCACGAGAAAAACGATGGACGGGCAGCAGGTCGTAATCATATTGTCCATCGTATCGTTCTCGAGGATACGCGCGTACTCCTTCGTCACTGCGTGCGCGCCCACCGCCGTCTCCTCGACCGCGTAAAAGCCGAGCTTTTGCAGAGCGCCCGCGAGCTTGTAGCGGTTCTCCATGCCGAACGAGGTGAGATACGACGGCGCAAGCGCGGCTATCTTCTTCCGCGCGCTGTTCCGCACCGTCTGCTTGATGCCCGTGATGTCGTGGACGAGCGACTTCGCGTGCTGCGGACAGTTGCGTATGCAGCGCCCGCAGAGAATGCACTCATCCTCCATAACCTCGACCTTATTGTCGCTGAACTTGATAGACTTGACCGGACAAACCTTAAGACATCTGTGACAATTCTTACAGTTGGCTTCCGCCACGTTGATATACTTCATTTCCAACTCCCCATGATCACATCTCTGAAAAATTCCTCAACATGGTCCGGGTCGACGAAATGAATCTCGCCGTCAACCTTGACGGAGACGCCGTCCTCCTCGCACCGTCCCATGCAGAACGAGCCGGAAAGCTTAATCAGCTCCGACATGCCGCTCTCCTTGACGAGCTTCGTCAACCCCTCGACGACGCGGCGCGCGCCCTTTATATGGCAGGAACTTCCGACGCAGATTACAACTTCTGTCAAACCGTTTCCCTCCGCTTGCTGAAAAAATAATACCCTCCAATATTTTAGCAGAAAACCGCTGATCGTTATGAATTTCACAGGAAGGAGAGGGCGGGGGAAACTAACGCCGCGCGTTAAATTACCCAGCACGGCAGAAAACAGTTCTGCGCGTCGATAGGCGTGACGTTCCAGCACATACAGACGATGCCGCCGTAACCCCTCTTGCGTCCCGCGCCGTCGATGCAGTCGAATTTCTTCACCTCGCGCCGGTCCGGCGACGCGGATTTCTTTATCTCGAACGGGTGCGCCGCGCCGTCCGCCTCGATTATCAAATCTATCTCCTTAGCGTTGGAATCACGGTAATACGATAGATTTACAGCCTCGGCGGAGGCGGAATAATATTTCAACAGCTCCGTGACGACATGATTCTCGAAATAATGGCCGCTCGCCGCGCCGTTCATCAGAGTATCGCGCGTCAGCCACATGGAAAGATGCGCGCAGAGCCCCGTGTCGCAGAAATAAAGCTTCGGCGACTTCACCAGGCGCTTAAGCGCGTTGCCGGAATACGGACGCAGCAGATAGACGACGCCGAGCCCCTCCAGCACCTGCGTCCACGTCTTCGCCGTCGGCTGTGAAACGTCCGCCGCGTCGGCGAGCGTCTTGAAATTCAGCGTCTCGCCCGCGAGCGCCGCACATGCCGCGAGAAAACGTCCGAAGCGCACGCCGTCCGTAACGCCTCCGGCTTCCGCCGCGTCTCGCATGAGATAGGTGTTTACGTAGGAATTGTAATACTCGCGCCTTTCCTCTGCATCCGCCCCCGCCGCCTGCGGCATGCCGCCGCGCCATATACGGTCGAAAACAGCGACGACGTCGCGCGGCTTCGCCTCGCGCTGCCTTTCGATAAGAGCGGACAGCGAAAAATCCAGAGCGTTCGTGAAACGCACGCCGTCCGCCTCGTCCGCCGAAAGCCCGAAAAGCTCAAGAATGCCCACGCGCCCCGCAAGCGACTCCCTGACGTTCCGCATCATTGCGTAGCTCTGCGAGCCGGTCAGCCAGAAAAGCCCCGTCTCATCGCTCTCGTCGCAGATAATCTTTATCCGCTCAAAAAGCTGCGGCGCTTTCTGAATCTCATCAATAAGCAGCGGCGGCCTGTAAGTCTGGAAGAAAAGCGCGGGGTCGTTCTGCGCCAGCTCGCGCGCCATATAATCGTCCATCGTGACGTAAGTCCTCTCCGTCCCGGCAGAAAGATGGCGGAGCATCGTTGTCTTGCCCACCTGCCTTGCGCCGGTGACGAGGACGGCCTTGAAGAAAGAGTTCATACGCAGAAATTTTTTCTCAAGAGCGCGCTCGATATACATAAATAGCGCCTCCTTTTTATGCAAAAATAAAGTCGACTTTATTTTATCCTAAAAACGGCGCGCGGACAAACTGGCGGGGAATCAGTAAAGCCACTTCGCCGGCAGCAGGAAGAGCCACGGCGCGGTGAAAAGCGCGAGCGCGAGCGAGACGCGGCGGCGCTGGGCGTCCGTCAGCTCCGCGCGGCGGAAGCAGAAATTATAATTCAGCCTGTAAATGACGAAAGCCGAGAGCGCGACGCAGCCGAGCGTCCACAGCAGCGCGGCGGGGCTTTCGAACGGGTTCATCGTGAGCGGATAGGAAAGCAGGTCGGACCATCGGCGCTGCGCGGCCTCGGGCAGAAGCGGTTCGGCGAACAGCGGCGCGGCCATCAGCGCCGTCCCCGCCGCGTCCGCCGCGAAGCCGCAGAGCCACGTGCGAAGAATCGAAAATTTCAAAACTCCCGCGATTCCGCGCGCGCCCGCGAAACGCAGCGCGAGCGCCGAAACGAGCAGGTCCACGATAAAATTCGCCGGAAGCACGACGAGCCACGTCTGGGGAAAAATCCACAGCAGCCACAGCGGAAGTATCAGATTATAAAGCTTCGTCCCGCGCTTCACCCCACGCGCCCCCTTCGCACAATATGGACATATTATACCTATTCGGCCGTTGAAGGAAACGGCGGGGAATCGTCATTCCGCGCTTGACGCAATGCGCTGTCCGCGCCGGCGAACAAATCAAAATCTCTTTAACGCATTGCCGATATCGCGGCGTTTGACCGATGAACGCGGCATCCGGCGTCGTCAAATACCGTAACATATGGGAATTATACTCATTCAGCTTTTTAAGAAAACGCCTGTTAATCGTCATTCCGCGCTTGACGCGGAATCCCGCGGCTTCAAATTCCGATGCGTTAGGATGTTTAACGACGCTGGATGCCGCGTCGGTGCGCGGCATGACGGGATAGCCGTCTTTCTGAAAAAGTTAAGCGATTATAAGCCGCGGCACGCGCCGCGGTCTTGCCTTTGCGCCGTCGTTTGCGCATAAAGAAGCCGCCCGCGGGGCGGGCGGCTGTGCTTTGCTTTGTACTTGTTTCCGTGACGTGGGCGGGGCTACATCTCCTCGGCGTACTCCATGCCGCCGTTGTGGAAATATAGCTCCGCCTTGCGCTCGCGGAAGTTCTTGATGCGGTCCCAGCCGTCGCTGTGGAGGAAGCCGTTGTTATTGCCCCTCACGTAGACGCCCTCGAGGTCGTAGCCGAGGTTGTTCGGGTTGAAGACGCCGTCCGGGCCGAAGCTTCCCGCTATCTGCGCGGAGAAGACCGTCATATACATGCCGCCCGTCTCGGGGTCGGGGACGAAGACGATCAGCGAGTTCGCGTTGTTGAAGGCCGCCAGGCCGTCGGCCGCGGTCACGCCGTTCTGCGAAACCTCGCCCTTCGTCAGGAAGACCTTCAGCATCGGCAGCGACCAGCCGTCGTAATTCTTCCACGTCGAGCCGAAATCGAAGCCCTCGTAGCTCTCGCTCTCCATCCGGTCGAGCGCGGGAATTACGAAATTCGCCGAGCCGTCGCCGCTCACGAACGAATAGGTGTTCTCCTTCGTGCTACTACTGCTGGCGCTGCCGATGAGCTTGCCGTTCGTGTTCCATGCGTAGACGTTCTTCACTGCGCCGTCGTTCGTGCCGACCGCGTTGCCCTTGGCGCCGCTGCCGTTTACGGCCGTCGTGTTGTAGGCGTCGGTCAGCGTGCCTTTCTTTTCGTTATGTCCGACAAGGCCGCCGACGTTGTCCACGCCGGATATGCTTCCCGTCGCTTCCGCGTCGCCCGTCATGACGGTGTTGAAGACCTCGCTGATGCTTCCGTTGTTCGTACCCGCGATGCCGCCGATGTTCTGCTGCCCGTTCACGTTGCCCGTGTTGTAGCCAGCGGTGAGCTTGCCTTCGTTATTTCCTATAAGCCCGCCGACATTCGTGCCTCCGCTGACGCGCCCGTTGTTATAGATTTTGTGGACGTACATCGTGCCGGCTTCGTTGCGTCCGCCGATGACCGAGCCTGTGTTCTTTCCTATCAGACCGCCGACGTTCTCTCCGCTGCCGGCGTTTACATAACCGGTGTTCGCCAGAGTCGAGCCGGAAATGGTTCCGCTGTTGACGCCGATGAGCCCGCCGGTGTTGTCGCCGCCGTCCACGTTCCCGCTGTTCGTGAGCTTGGAGTTTGTTATATTTCCGTTGTTGACGCCGATGACGCCGCCGGTGCCGTGGTCGTCACTTTTGCCGGAAACGCTTCCTGTGTTGACAAGCTCAACGTTATTGAGGCCGGCTTCGTTCTCGTAGAATATTCCCGCCGCGCCGCCGTTTTCAGCCGTCACAGTTCCGCTGTTGGTTATCTTGCCGCCGTCGTGCGAGCTCTTGTTGATTGCGGCGACGCCGCCGACGTGTGAATAGCCGAAGACGTTTCCGCTGTTGCCAGCGTTTTCAAGCACGGCATTTTCTGCATTTACGCCGGTTATGCCGCCGACGTATTCGGCCTCTGACGCGGAGACGTCGCCGGTGTTGTGCGCGTTGGTTATCGTGCCGCTGTTCGTTCCCATTACGCCGCCGAAGTACTTCGCGCCCTTGCCGCTTACGTCGAGGTTTATCGACGTGTTGACGTTCTCTATCACGCCTCCGGCCTGGTTCTCGCCCGCAACGCCGCCGACGTACTGATTGCCCTTCACGCTTCCTTCGTTAACGAGGTTCATGTTTCCGGTTATCTCGCCCGCGTTCGTCCCGACGATGCCGCCGACGTAATTTTCACCGCTGATTTCCGCGGCTATGGCGTTGGAGATGCTCATGACCCGTCCGTCTTCTGCGTTGTGGCCGACTATGCCTCCGACGTTGCTTTCGCCGCTTATGGTTCCGGTGTTCCTGCCGTGACGGATGTCTCCATAGTTGTCTCCGACGATACCGCCGACGTTCTCGGCTTTATTGTTGCCCGCAGCTGAACCGGTGACGGCGGTGACACTTCCTGTGTTGACTACATTGCGTGCTTCTCCAACAATTGCACCGCTTACGATGCCATAGCGGTTGTCATTTTTGCCTACAATACCGCCTACGTTAGACGCGCCTATGACTGCGGATTCGTTATAGGCGTTAAATATGTATGTGTAGTTTACTCCTGTGATACCACCGACATATTCGTTCGACGTACTGGCGAAAGCTCCGTATGAACCGTTTGTCGCTCCGTATGCCGTGGCACCGACGATGAAGCCCTCGTTTATGCCGGTAATGCCGCCCAGTCCGTGCATTTTTTGGGCGGCGGACGACGCATGTACATTCGTCAGTACGGCGCTTGTGCTGGAAACGGTGTATTCACCGTTGACCATTCCGTATAGATCTCCGATGAAAGCCCCAGCGCCGCTGTTAATCCCGGCAATGCCGCCAGCTACCGTCATATCTGCGGTGGTCTTATCGTTTTCACTCGCTATGACGGTGTCAGATACATTGACTTTATCTACAATGCCGAAGTTGACTCCGACAATGCCGCCGGCGGCTCCTACTGTGACAGAAGTCCCGGCGTCTTTTCCGGCGCTTTCTCCTCTAATCACATCAGTCGTCGCGTCC
>UQVV01000079.1 GCA_900544635.1 uncultured Cloacibacillus sp.
CGCTTTTTGTGCATGTGCTTCTGCGTCTATATAATATTTGACTCCTCTTACTTCTTATAGTTGTTCAACTTATAAAACAAACTAACTATGTCGCCCCGTGAATTTTCTGCACGGGGCCTCCAGCATAAAACGCTAGAGACAGCAAAGCGCCGTATGCGCTTCGTTTCAGCCTCTAACGATAAACGACGGAGATGCCGGCGGGCCTGCCCCGCATCATCGGGCACAGAAAATTGCCGGCATGACATAGTTTTTGTCGTGTGGTTAAGCCTATAATCCGCCGCTGCGATGCCGTGCGCCAATACGGCGGGCGCGGCCGCAGCGAGGCGTTAGAACAGCTTCGAGATGCCGCGCACCTGCGAAATGTGCTCGAGCACCTCGCTGATGTGGTGGTGAAGGACGAGCTGCGCCTTTTCGAGCTCCTTGGCCGCGATGAGGCGCACGAGCTCGTGGTGCTCCTCGCAGCCGCGGAACATGTAATTTTTCTCGGCTACGAAGTACATTATGCGCTGGAGCTTCTCGAGCGTGTCGGTGAGCTGCTTGACGAGAATCCTGTTGCCCGTCATCTCCGCGAGGTAAAAGTGGAAGGCGTTGTTGGAGATTACCTCCTTCGAGAAATGCGGCTCGTCCTCGGTGTAATAGCGGTCCTGCTCCGCAAGCTCGTCGAGGCGCGCGAGCTGCTCCTTCGTCGCGTGCTTGACGGCGTAGACGAGGTTCGCGTTCTCGAGTATGTAGCGGTACTGGTGCATGTCGCGCATGTCCGTCAGCGAGACCTCAGTGACCATGTAGCCCTTGCGCGGAAAGACGCTCACAAGCTCGTCGCGCACGAGCATCGACAGCGCCTCGCGTATCGGCGTTTTGCTGGTCTTATATATTTCCGCAAGCTCGCTCTCCGTCAGCGTCGTCCGCGGCTTGAGCCGCAGCCACAAAATGTCCTGCTTCAAAGATACGTATATGTCGTTCACCAAACTGCTGTTGTCCGCGCGCATCCGTTCATCTCCAATGTATTTATGATACACAATAAGTTTTTGATTGAACAGCCCGCGCATCCCGCGGCTTTTACCTTTCCGTAACGCGCGCGGGCGGTGCGGAGGTTGACAATTCCCGCGCCGCTCGCTACAATGTCCCCAATATTTGAAGAAGGAGGAGCAATCGTGAATTTGAATCTGACGTATTTTGCAGACGACATGATGATGTGCATGTGCGACGAAGGCTCCTCTTGTGATTTGCCGGGCGCCTAGAGCGCCGCGCGCGAGAAATCATAAGACCGGGCCTTTTCGAGGCTCGGTTTTTTTATGCGCTTAAATCCTTAGCAGAAGGACTGGTTTTATATGATTGAGATTACTGGGCTCGGGAAATATTTCGGCGACCACAAGGTTCTTTCGGATATTTCCCTTTCTGTCGGGAAGGGCGACGTCTTCGGCATAGTCGGCCATTCCGGCGCGGGTAAGTCGACGCTGCTGCGCTGCCTCAACGGCCTCGAAGGCTATTCCGAGGGCAGCGTGAAGGTCAAGGGCCGCGAGGTCAAGGATCTGAACGACGTGGAGCTGAAGCAGCTGCGCCGCGACATGGGGATGATTTTCCAGAACTTCAACCTCATGAACAGGAAGAACGTATTCGAGAACATCATGTTCCCGCTCAAGGTCTGGGGGACGCCGAAGGCCGAGGCCGAGGCGAGGGTCAACGAGCTGCTCGAGCTCGTCGGCCTCTCCGCGAAGCGCGACGAGAAGGTGCGCAACCTGAGCGGCGGCCAGAAGCAGCGCGTCGGCATAGCGCGCGCTCTCGCGCTGAACCCGGAAATCCTGCTCTGCGACGAGGCGACCTCGGCGCTCGACCCGAAGACGACCATCTCCATCCTCGAGCTTCTCATGGACATCAACCGGAAGCTCAACGTGACGATAATCGCCGTCACGCACCAGATGGAGGTCGTCAAGATGATATGCAACAAGGTGATCATCCTCGACGGCGGCCGCGTCGTCGACTCGGGCGACACGGACAAGCTCTTCCTCGCGCCCGGGCCGGAGCTGCGCAAGCTCATCACCGACGACTACGCTGTCATCCCGCGCGGTACGAACATCCGCCTGATGTTCCCGCGCGAAATCGCGAACGAGGGCATCGTCTCGAAGATGGCGCGCGAGCTGGAGATAGACTTCTCGATAGTCGGCGGGCGCATAGAGAAATACCGCGAGACCGTGATGGGCTTCCTCATCATCCACGTCGACGACAAGGACGTGCCGCGCATCGAAAAATGGCTGAAGGAAAATAAAATGTTCTGGGAGGTAATGGACAATGGGCGCTGAGCTTCTTTATGCTCTTTGGGAAACGCTTTATATGGTAATCGTCTCGACGGTGCTCTCGGGCATATTCGGCTCCGGCGTCGCGATACTCATGATAATTACCGGCCCCTCCGGCCTGCGCCCGAACGCGCCGCTCTACCGCGTGCTCGACGTAGTCGTCAACCTTCTGCGCTCCTTCCCCTTCATAATACTGCTCATCGCGATAATCCCGCTGACGCGCATCATCGTCGGCACCTCGATAGGCAGCACTGCTTCGATAGTACCGCTGACCATCGCGGCGACGCCCTTCGTCGCGCGCCTCATGGAAGGCAGCCTGCTTGAGGTCGACCGCGGCGTCGTCGAGGCGGCGAAGTCCTTCGGCGCGTCGACGTGGCAGATAATCTGGGGCGTAATGATAAAAGAGGCCATGCCCTCGCTCGTCCTCAACTGGGCCGTAGTCGCGATAAACCTGCTCGGCTACTCCGCGATGGCGGGCGTAGTCGGCGGCGGCGGCCTCGGCGACCTCGCGATAAAATACGGCTACAACCGCTTCCAGACGGACGTAATGATATACTCCGTAGCGATCCTGATAGTCGTCGTCCAGGTCATCCAGTGCATAGGGAACTACATCTACGAGAAAATCAGATAAAAAGCGTTCAACCGCCGTCCGCGCGGCGGCGGAAAAAATAAAATAAAAAAGGAGAAGAACGGAAATGAAGAAAGCTTTAGCGGCAGTACTGGCAGCGGTCCTCCTCGTCCCGGCGATAGCCTTCGCGGCGGACGACAAGGTCATCAAGGTCGGGGTCACCCCCTTCCCGCACAAGGACATAATGGAAGCGGCGCGCCCGCTCCTTGAGAAAGAGGGCTACGAGCTCAAGATAGTCGAATTCACCGACTACGTGACGCCGAACACCGCGCTCGCGGAAGGCGCCATCGACGCGAACTTCTTCCAGCACGTCCCCTACTTCGACAACGCGAACAAAGAGCGCGGACTCAAGTGCGTCTGGGTCGCGAAGATCCACATCGAGCCGATGGGCCTCTACTCGGCGAAGATAAAGAGCGTCGATGAAATCGAAGACGGCGCGCAGATAGCGATACCGAACGACGCGACCAACTGCGCCCGCGCGCTCCGCGTCCTTGAAAAAGCCGGACTCATCAAGGTCAAGGAAGGCGAGCTCATCACCGCGAAAGACATCACCGACAACCCGAAGAAGCTCAAGATAAGCGAAATCGACGCCGCGCAGCTCCCGCGCACGCTCCAGGACGTGACTGCGGCCGTCATCAACACGAACTTCGCCGGCGAAGCGGGCCTCAACCCCGCGAAGGACGCGATAGTCATCGAAGACAAGGATTCGCCCTACGCGAACATCATCGTAGTCCGCGAAGCCGACAAGGACAGCGACAAGACCAAGGCCCTCGTGAAAGCCGTCCAGTCGCCCGAAGTAAAGAAATTCATCGAGACCGAGCTCGTCCCCAAGGGAATAGTCCCCGCGTTCTAAACGAAGCGCGAAAGATAATAAGCAAAGAAAAGCGCCCCGGCATGGGGCGCTTTTTCGTACTGTTTGAAGCAGTCTTCCTGACGTTTTTATATATTCTGCTCCGCTAACTCTTACTTTCTTTGCTTGTCGATTCTATATACCACGGAATATCGAAAATCGTCTTTTCGTTGTCGCCTTTAGTAAGGTTGTCGTTATCCGCCGTATCCGTGCGGCGGAAGGCGAAGCCGAAGGCGTAATTCCTGCCGTAGTTTTCCGGCGTGCTTTCGTCGAGCGGGACGGCGCGCCTGTAGGCGAATAGGTCGAAATTGTAATACCCCGCGGGGATGTCGAAGCCGACGGCGCTGTTGTATCGCAGCATAACCTCCTCCGGCCCGCTTGGGATAATTTCATAAAACTCCGTCTGCTGTTTATTGATCAAATCCTTGCGGTACTCCAGATAATCGAAGGCTGCGAAGCACAGCCTGCCGCTTTCGCCCACTTTGATGAAAAATCCGTCGCGCCGGTAGACCTGTTCCCAGCCCTCCGGCGTTTCCGCATCGCCGTCCACCGAGACGAAAATAGGATAGCGCAGCGTAGAAATCCGGTAAAACGGCATAGCGACTCCGCCGCCTATCGCGCGGAAGAAAACGTCCCGATGCTTGTCGAAATAGGTCAGCAGCTTCCGCGCGCGGCATTTTTCCGCCTTCAGGAAATCCACGAAGACGTCCGGCGAGTAGACGAACATCCCGTACCCCGTCGGATGCAGCTCTTCAAGCTGAATCATGTAAAATCCCTCCCTACAGCGTCACCAGTGCCGAGCCCAGCACGGCGAGGAAGATGCCAGCCCACTGGCGCAGGGTCGGCTTTTCCTTGTAGATGATTATTGCGGCGATCGTCGCGGCGATGGGGTTCGACGCGCCTATTGTCGTCGCGACGGCGGGCTGTACGTATGCGAGCGCGGACGAGAAGAAGAACGCGCCGAAGCCGAGCGAGCAGAAGCCCGCGGCAAAGGCGAAGAACGTCTCGCGCGTCAGGAAAATCCGCCACGCAGCGCGGGAGCGGCGCTCCTTCTCCCAGAGCCACAGCGCGAGCGCGATAGTGAAGAACGTCACGCCGCGCCCGAAGGTGACAAAAAGCGGCGAAAGGCCGTCCGCGATGAGCGCCTTGTTGAGAAGCAGCCCCGCCGCCCAAAAGAGAGACGCCGCGACAGCGTAGGCGACGCCGGACCACGTGACCGGCACCGTGCAGCCGCCGTCCCTGCGGCAGAGCAGCGCCGTCCCCGCGAAGGCCGTCAGAGTCCCCGCCGCCGTTGCGCCCGTGAAAGGCGAGCCGAATATAAAATGCGAGGCGACGGATACGACGACGGGATAGGAGCTCGCTATCGCCGCGCCGCGCGCGACGCCGAGCCGCTGCACCGCGAAAAGCAGAAAAACGTCGCCGATAACGTTGTTGCAGAGCACCATTACGATGAAGATGACCGCCTCAAGCGCCGAGATGCGCGCCGCCCCGCCGTGGAAAGCGAAGAAAAGCGCCGAGCCGCAGACCAGACCGCCCGCCGCGCGCAGCAGCGACACCTCGAAAGCGCCGAGCTTATGGATGCCGCGCATCATCACAGACGTGCTGCCCCAGCAGAGACACGTCATCACGCTCATAAAAATCCCGTACAGCATCACAACCACCGGCCCCGCCGTAAAATTTGCACAAGCGCCGAAACGCGGGCGCTATATTATATAATAACAGGACGGCGGAAGATTCAAGCCGCCGCGCAAAAACATCGGGCGCGCCCGCGTCCGGGGGAGATGAAACGAAAATGAGAAAAATATTCAAAGCCGCGGCCTTCGTCCTCGCCTTCGCGGCGCTCGCGCTCGCCTCGGCGCGCGCCGACGCGCTTGAATTCAGCGCCGAATTCCGTGAAAAGCTCGGCGACGAGGTGCGCGAGGGCAAAATATACGTGACGGCGGACAAATCCCGCTACGAGGTAGAGGGCGCGGACACCATCGAAATCACGCGCGCCGACAAAAAAGTTATGTGGGTAATATTCCCCAAGCGGCGCGTCTACGTCGAAGAGGAATTCTGGGGCTTCCCGCTCGGAACCTCGCTTGAAAACTCCGGCGAAAGAAGCGGCGGGGGAGACCTCACGCGCGAAGACCTCGGCTACGAGACCATCGACACCTTCCGCCTCAAAAAATACCTCGTCACGGTGAAATACAACGGCGGCGAGACCGAGGACAAGTACTACGAATGGTACCGCAGCGACTTCCCAATCCCCGTAAAGACCGAGTCGCTCAACGGCTACATGTCCTACGAATACCGCCGCATAAAATTCACCACGCTCGACCCGAACCTCTTCAACCCGCCGAAGCGCTACAAAAAAATCACGACGGAGCAGCTGATAGAGCTCGAAAAGCAGTGGGAGAGAAGCGAGAAGAAGGGGAAGAAGAAATAAAGGACTCCGGAAAATTTTAAAAGCTCATAGATTACGGAAAGAAGCAGACACACAACAGGAGGGCTCGCGCCCTCCTGTTGTGTGTCGTCCTGAATTGCCGGGCTTTTGTTATTCCTCTTCCGCTTTCTTCTCGCCTTTTTTCTTCTCCTTTGTGTAGCTCATGATGAAGCCGGAGAAGGCGCAGACGCAGGAGACCCAGACTGAGTAGGTCTTGAGCGAGCTATTGATGGTTTTGACGAGCTTGCCGTCGCCTATTATGGCGCCGAAGAGCTGCGTGTAGACGAGCACCGCGCCCATTATGAGGAAGAGCGGCAGAGTTATTTCGAAGATTACCATGCAGATGCTGTAGATGGTCTTTTTCATGGACGTTTCCCCCTTATGCGCCTATTATCGGGATTATGCCGGCCATTATCAGCAGCGATATCACGATGACTGGCAGCGCGTAGTGCAGGAGCAGGTCTTTGAATATTACCGCCGGGTCGTCAAGGCCCGCGATGCCGCTCGCGATGTATATCGGGGCGGCCTGCGGCGGCGTGCAGCCTTCGTTGGAGGTGAGGAAGAGGAAGGCTACGCAGCAGGTGACGGGCGGCAGGCCTATGGAGCGCATCGCAGCGTAGGAGAGGGCGCCGATGGCCGTCGTCGTCGCCGTTCCGCTGAAGGGGCCGACCATGAGCGTGATTATGAGCGCTACGACGAGCATTACGAGGTAGGGCGAGTAGCCGCCAAGGATGGCGAAGATGTCGGAGAATTCTTCCTGGAGGCCGAGGTCGGCGAGGACGCTGGCCGCGGCGAAGGAGAAGAAGAGCTGGCATCCGACTTCGCTGAATTTAGGCGCGGATTTCTGTATCATATCCTTCCAGCCGGAGAAGCTGTGCGGCAGGTATTTCCAGCCTTCGATGATGGTGAAGGTCGTCATTAGTATCGGTATCCACATGACGAGCGAGATGGACTTGAAGGAGCCGGAGACATCGGCGTTGAGCGTCGCCTTTATCGCCTTTCCGACGGGACCCATCGTAAAGAAGAGCGGGATGAATATCCCGAGGAAGATTATGAACGAGCTGGAGTATTTGCGCAGCTCTTCGCCGAGCGGCTTGAGCTGGTCCTTCGGTATCGGCTTGAGGCCGTCGTGCTTCGCGTAGAAGTAGACGACGAGCAGGCGGTAGGCGAGGATTATCATGCCGCCGCCCATGAGGCCGACGTAGAGCTCGTTGCTCGTGAGTTCGACCGCTATCGTCTCCATGCCGAGCAGCAGGAGCATCGAGGAGGAGGGCGGGAAGACTATTCCGAGGCCTGCGTTACCCGCGACTATCGTTGTCGCGCGCGCCGTCGTCCAGCCGTTGCCCTTCATCCACGGGATGGTGATGGAGCCGACTGCCGAGGCGTTGCCGGAGCCGGAGCCGGAGACCATGCCGAAGAGCGCGCTCGCGATGGTCGAGACGTAGCCCGAGCCGCCCGCGAAGCGTCCGAGGATGCTGTTGAGTATCTGTATCAGACGGTTGATGACGCCGGTGCGCTCCATCATGAAGGCCATGAAGACGAAGGCCATCGAAGCGTAGACGACCTCCTGCTTAGCCGCGTCGAGCAGCCCGTCCTTTGTGAGCGTCCATGCGCTCTTGTCGCTGAACATTCCGCCGATGACGACGATGATGATGAACGTCCAGAGCATCGCCTCCGCCATGCGCCGCTTGAGTACGACGCTTATGACAAGGACGGCAGCGATGTATATTATCAGAGAATATATACCTACGCC
>UQVV01000080.1 GCA_900544635.1 uncultured Cloacibacillus sp.
CATAATTTGCACTCGCTCCCTGCCCCCTTTGCCAACCGCAGTTAGATATCAAAGCCTTGGAACAGCTTCCGGCGAAAACTCCGTAATAACGAGTTGTGGCTCCGTCGGCTGTATTTATCGACACGTCTCCCGAATGGAAGCTGCTGCCGATTTCGCCGCCTTCGTTTTGCCCTACCAGGCCTCCGACATGAAGTGTGCCTTTGCTTGTTGAACCGTACACATTTCCAAAATGTGCGCAGTTTGATATTGAGCTTCTGATATCTTCGTATCCATAGGACATTCCGGCGAGTCCGCCGGCGCGCAGGTAATTATCTGCCGATACGTTCACATCTCCTCGCAGGATAAGATTTTTGACACTGCCGCTTTCGTCGCCGTCGCCGATGCGCGCGAAGAAGCCTGCGTAATATACCTTAATGGCTTCATAATATGCCGCCTTCGTCACCACATACCCGCTCACCGTATGCCCGCCGCCGTCGAACGTGCCGCTGTAAATCGGACTGCCTATCGGCTCCCAGTCCGACGGCTTACCGTCGACGGACAAATCTATATCCGCGGTCAGCCTCGCGCAGATATCCGCGCTTCCGGCGTTCACCGCGTCGCGGAACTCGGCGAGCTCAGCGCCCGACGCAATCAGGTAAAAACCGTCGCCGTCCATCGTCAGCGCCGATGCGGGGAAGGCCGAGACCGCGGCGATAAAAAAGGCCGCGGCGAGGCAATTCACGAGCGGACGGAAAACCACTGCGCCGGTTCTGCATTTCATGCCGAAAACGGAAAACATAAAAATCCCTCCGAACGTAACGCCCGAGCCATAAGCGCGGCGGGCGGGATAAACAAAACGGAAACACCACAAGAATAAAGAAAAAACCGCGCCTTGTCCACCTTCGCGGCGGCATGAGGCGCGCGCCGCCGTTCCGTAAAAAAATCTTAAAATCGATGAAAATAAGTCGTTGACAAATCCGCGCTTCCATAATAGAATATTCCGCGTTGGTGAGGTGGCCGAGCTAGGCTGAAGGCGCTCGCCTGCTAAGCGGGTAGGGGGCCATAAAGCTCCCTCCAGGGTTCAAATCCCTGCCTCACCGCCATAAAAACGAATACGCGCCGGTAGCTCAACTGGATAGAGCATTGGACTACGGATCCAAAGGTTACGGGTTCAAATCCTGTCCGGCGCGCCATTTTTAACAATAATAAGGACTTAGGGCTTTCGCTTTAAGTCCTTTTTATTTTGCTTTCCTATTTATCTTGATTTCCTAACGGCGGACGGTAAACCGGGGACGGCTTGCGCGCGGTTCTCCGGCGGCGCGCTTCGCGGAGCTTTGCCCGCGCTCTTGTTTCACGGGAAGAACGGTGCTGCGCGTTTTTGCATGCTCCGCCGTGTTTCGTATCAGTAATCCTTCGAGTTTTCGCTCATTTATATTCGGCTCATTTGCGTTGCGCAATGCCGGTACATATGCCGTTTGTTATAGAAGTGGAATTGCATATTTACGGCTAAGACGGCACAAATAAATTGTTTGACAGGGTAAAAAGTAGAATATAATATATAGTAGTATATGGCGCGAGGGCGTATTTTTGCGTCCCATGAGACGCGCCGCCGTCTGAATTCAATCTGTGATTCCTATTTTACGAACGGGAGGTACAAGAATATGCCCAACGAAGGAAGCACTTCCCCGAAAGAGCGCGTTAATATAGTTTACAGACCCGCGACCGGAGACGTGCAGGAAGATGTAGAGCTGCCTCTTAAGCTGATGGTGCTCGGGGATTTCACGCTTCGCAAGGACGATACGATGCTGGAGGACCGCAAGCCTATCAGCGTAGATAAGGATAATTTCGACAAGGTTATGCAGAGCCAGGGGCTTTCGCTCCAGCTCCAGGTGCCGAACAAGCTTTCCGACGATCCGGACGCTACGCTCAGCGCCGACCTGAAGTTCGAGACGCTGAAGGATTTCGGCCCCGACGCCCTCGTCCAGATGGTGCCGGAGCTCGCGAAGCTGATGCAGCTGCGCGAGGCGCTCAAGGCGCTCAAGGGTCCGCTTTCCAACGTCCCGAATTTCCGCAAAAAACTCCAGGACCTTGTCAACGACGAGAAGACCCGCGACGCCCTGCTTCAGGAGCTGGGCATAGACGCAGAGGAGGATAAGTAAGGATGGCTGAGGAACAGAGAGAGGCTATGGAGCAGCAGGCCGCGGCTCCCGTTTCCAGTCTGCTGGACGAAATTATAGAGGCGTCGAAGATCAAGCCGACAGACGAAGGCTACGACGTTACGCGCGCGGGGCTGCAGGAGTTCATCCGCGAGATAGCCGCGAGCGGCACGACGCCGAAGGTGAGCGGCGCGCTCGTCGACGCGATGATAGTCGAGCTGGACAAGAAGCTTTCCGACCAGGTCAACGAGATTATGCACAACGAACAGTTCCGCGAGCTCGAGTCCTCGTGGCGTTCGCTGAAGTTCCTCGTCGACAACGTCGATTTCCGTCAGAATACGAAGGTCGAGATTCTCAACGTCTCGAAGCAGGACCTCATCGACGACTTTGAGGACGCGCCCGAGGTCGTCAAGTCCGGCCTTTACAAGCACATATATACCGCAGAGTTCGGCCAGTTCGGCGGACAGCCGGTCGGCGCTGTGGTGTCGAACTACACCTTCGGCCCCGGGCCGCAGGATATGGAGCTGCTGCGCAACGTCGCGAGCGTATCCGCGATGTCGCACGTGCCGTTCCTCGGCGCGGCGGGCAAGGAGTTCTTCGGCATCGACTCGTGGGACCAGCTGCCGAACCTCAAGGACCTGCACTCAATCTTCGAGATGCCGCAGTACGCGAAATGGCGTTCGCTGCGCGAGAACGAGGACAGCCGCTATCTCGGCCTGACGCTTCCGCGCTTCCTGCTTCGCCTGCCCTACGGCGAGAATACTACGCCCGCGAAGAATTTCAACTTCACGGAGACAGTTGCGGACAACGAGGATTTCTGCTGGGGCAACACGTCGTTCGCGCTCGCCTCGCGCATGGCAGACAGCTTCGCAAAATACCGCTGGTGCAGCAACATCATAGGCCCGCAGAGCGGCGGCGCGGTGGAGAACCTGCCGCTTTACCAGTTCGAGCAGAGCGGCGAGATTCAGACGAAGATCCCGACCGAGGTGCTCATCTCCGAGCGGCGCGAGTACGAGCTTGCGGAGGAGGGCTTCATCGCTCTGACTATGCGCAAGGGCTCGGACAACGCGGCTTTCTTCTCGGCGAACTCCGTGCTGCGTCCGAAGGTCTTCCCGAACACGCCCGAGGGCAAGGAGGCCGAGATGAACTACAAGCTCTCGACTCAGCTGCCCTACATGATGATAATGAACCGCCTCGCGCACTACATCAAGGTCATTCAGCGCGAGAACATCGGCGGCTGGAAGGAGCGCGCCGACATCGAGCGCGAGCTCAACGTCTGGATCAGCCAGTACGTCACGGAGATGGACAACCCCGACGCGATTACGCGCAGCAAGCGCCCGCTCCGCATGGCGAAGGTGCAGGTCAGCGACGTGCCCGGAGATCCCGGCTGGTACTCCGTCAACCTGCTCGTCCGCCCGCACTTCAAGTATATGGGCGCGAACTTCACGCTCTCGCTCGTCGGCAAGCTGGACAAGCAGTAAATACGGAATAGACGATAGATTTTCAATCTGAAGGCAAAGGAGAAGAAAAGAATGGCACTTACCGCGTATATGAAGCTTAAGGGAAAAAGCCAGGGAGACATCAAGGGCGACTGCGAGCAGGGCGGCGACAAGAAGGATTCAATCCTCGTCTACGCGACGGAGCACAAGGTAGAGATCCCGAAGGATACGCACACCGGACTGCCGACGGGGCAGAGGATCCACCACCCCTATAAGATAACGATGGCGAAGAGCCAGGCTTCGCCGAAGCTCTACAAGGCCTGCTGCACCGGCGAGCAGCTCGAGGTAACGCTCGACTACTACCGCATCAAGCCGGATGGCACCGAAGAGAAGTACTTCACGGTTAAGATGGAAAACGCAATCGTCGTTGAGATGGATCAGCTCACTCCGCTGACCTTCCTGCCGGAGAGCAAGCCATATCACGATATGGAGGACGTGCAGTTCACCTATTCTAAGATCACGTGGACCTACAACGACGGCAACATCGAGTACACCGACGACTGGAAAGCGTAAGCGTCCGGCCGTCAGGCAAGATGTAATTTCGCGGGACAGAGAGGGGCAGCGGGACGGCTGTCTCGCTCTGTCCTTTTGTTTTTATAACGGATAAAGAGCCGCCCGGCGCGGCGAAAGGAGGAAGAAATGTCCACAGGAGTAGATATAGCCTCTCTTTTTGAAAAATGCAACGACTTTCTCACGGTGGCGCTGAACAACGCCGCCGGCAGCGCGGTGCGGCGCGGACACTACGAGGTGACGATAGAGCACCTGCTGCTAGCCAGCATGACGGAGCCGCAGAGCGACATCCCGATAGCTCTCGAGACCTTCGGCGCGGACGCCGCGAAGGTTGAGCGCGCGCTCAACTCCGCGGTGGACGGCTTCAGGAACGGCAACGGCGGACGCCCGGTATTCTCGCCGCTGCTCATCGAGCTGATGGAGGCGTCGTGGCTCGTCGCCTCAGTCGACCTCGGGCTGAGCCAGATACGCTCCGGCGCTATGCTGCTCGCGTTCCTGCGCAAGCCCGCCGTCTACGCGCAGGGCGATTACGCGCAGTCGTTCTCGGCGATAAACCGCGAAAATCTGCTCAAGGACTTCGCGAAGATAGCGCGCGAATCGAAGGAGACCTCGATAGTCCTGCCGGACGCGCCCGCCTCGAAGGCCGGGGCCGCGGCGGAGGGCGGCGAGAGCTTCATAGCGAAATTCTGCGAGGACTTCACGGCGAAGGCCAAGGCGGGGAAGATAGACCCAGTTTTCGGACGCGACGCGGAAATCCGCCAGATGGTGGACATACTGGCGCGCCGCCGCAAAAACAATCCAATACTCGTCGGCGAGCCGGGCGTCGGAAAGACCGCCGTCCTCGAGGGACTCGCGCTGCGCATCGTGCAGGGCGACGTGCCCGACACGATAAAGGGCTCCACGCTGCTCTCGCTCGACATGGGGCTGCTCGAAGCGGGCGCGAGCGTCAAGGGCGAGTTTGAACGCCGCCTCAAGGGCGTGCTCGACGAGATAAAGGCGAGCGAAAAGCCGGTCATCCTCTTCATCGACGAGGCGCACATGCTCGTAGGCGCGGGCGGACAGGCCGGAGGCTCTGACGCCGCGAACCTCATGAAGCCCGCGCTCGCGCGCGGCGAGATAAAGACCTGCGCCGCGACGACGTGGAAGGAATACAAAAAATACTTCGAAAAAGACGCGGCCCTCGCGCGCCGCTTCCAGCTCGTCAAGCTCGACGAGCCCTCGACGCGCACCGCTGCGCTCATACTGCGCGGAATACGCGCGAGCTACGAAAAGGCGCACGGCGTGCTGATACGCGACGACGCGATAGAGGCCGCCGCGAACCTCTCCGCGCGCTACATCGGCGGGCGCTTCCTGCCCGACAAGGCGATAGACCTGCTCGACACCGCCTGCGCGCGCGTCAAGGTCAGCCTATCGTCGAAGCCCGCGCCGCTCGAGGACGCCGAACGCGCGCGCCAGGCCGCGGAGCGCGAGCTCGACGGGCTGCGCCGCGACCGGCTAAACGGAACAGAGATAGACGAAAAGCGGCTCGCCGAGCTCGAAGCCGAGATAGCGGAGCACGCCGCCGATGAGGCGCGCCTGAAAATCCAGTGGCAGGAAGAAAAAAGCGCCGCCGAAGAGCTTATCGCGCGCCGCCGCGCGATGCTCGACGCGGCGAAGCTTATGAAAGAGGACGAAGCCGCGGAAGCTCAGCGCGAAGCCGAAAAGAGCGAAGCCGCGCCCGAGGCGGAGGCCGCGAAGGACGAAGCGACGCTGCGCCGCGAATTCGAAGAGGCGAAGGCGAGGTACGAAGCGCTGCACGAGGAAGGCCGCCTCGTCGCCGTCGAAGTGACCTCCGAGGTCGTCGCTCAGGTTGTATCCGACTGGACCGGAATCCCGACGGGGCGCATGGCGAGCCGCCAGGCCGCCGTCGCGCAGGAGCTCGACACGCTTCTCGGCGAACGCATCAAGGGACAGGACGCGGCGCTGCGCACCATCGCGCGCACCGTGCAGGCCTCGACAGCGGGGCTCATGTCGCCCGACCGCCCGCTCGGCGTCTTCCTGCTCGCAGGCCCCTCCGGCGTCGGAAAGACGGAGACCGGCCTCGCGCTCGCGGAGCTGCTCTTCGGCGACAGCCGCAGCGTAATAACGATAAACATGAGCGAATTCCAGGAAAAGCACACAGTTTCGCGCCTCATCGGCTCGCCGCCCGGCTACGTCGGCTACGGCGAGGGCGGAATGCTCACCGAGGCCGTCCGCCGCAGGCCCTACTCCGTCGTCCTGCTCGACGAATGCGAGAAGGCCCACATCGACGTGATGAACCTTTTCTATCAGGTCTTCGACAAGGGTACGCTCACCGACGGCGAGGGCAAGGAGGTCAGCTTCAAGAACACGATAATAATGCTCACCTCGAACCTAGCATCCGAGACGATACAGCGCTGCATCGCCGGCGCGGCTGAAATCGACGAGGACGAGCTTGTGCAGGCGATACGCCCCGAGCTTTCGAACCACTTCCGCCCCGCGCTGCTCGCGCGCATGACGATAGTGCCCTACCGCAGCCTCAACGAAGAGGCGATGAAGCTGATAGCGGGCGCGAAGCTCGGCTCCGTCGTCAAGCGGCTCAAGGCGAACAACAACGTCGAGCTAGAAATAGCGCCCGAGGTGGCGGAGCTGATAGTTGAGCGCTGCACCGAAACGGAGACCGGCGCGCGCAACATAGAGACGATACTCGCCGGATCCGTCCTGCCGAAGCTCGCGCACCGCATGCTCGAACGTATGTCGGGCGGAGAAATGCCGCCGCGCGCCGAGCTTTACGTGGACGAGGACAAATCCTTTGCGCTGCGCTTCTCCGACGAACCAGCCGAAAAAACGGCGGAAGCGCCGAAGGAGCAGGAAGCCGCGCCCGAGGCCGAAGCGGAGGAAAAGGAATAGCCGCCGCGTAAAATTCGCGGCGAATAACGAAAAGCAAAACCGCAGCCCCGCGCCATGAACGCGCGGCTGCGGCGTATCGTGCGGATTGTAGGTTCAGCCGTGTATAAAAGCGCGGCGGCTGCGGGGCGCGGCGCGATGCGCGCCGGCTTCGTCACGGGCCGTCGCTGATTTCAGTTCCAGCCCAGCACCGCCGACGGCTTTATCGCCGCCGTCTTTTCGCGCAGAGCTTCCGCGCCTTCGGCGTCTCCGGCGAGGTCGAGCGCGCGGCAGGCTGCCGTCATCGCTTCGACGGCTATATCAGGTTCGAGCTTCGCGAGGCCGCTTTGCTCTATCTCGCGCGCCAGCGCGCGGGC
This sequence comes from uncultured Cloacibacillus sp., assembly GCA_900544635.1. Taxonomy (GTDB): domain Bacteria; phylum Synergistota; class Synergistia; order Synergistales; family Synergistaceae; genus Caccocola; species Caccocola faecigallinarum. The sequence continues at coordinate 7,405 of UQVV01000080.1, forward strand.
GAGCGCCGCGGCGGTCTTCGCCTCGCGCTGCGAGCAGAGCATGTGCAGCTCTTCGGCGCGCAGGCGGACGTTGCCCGCGGCGGAAGCGCCGTGAGCCTCCTCCAGTTTTCTGAGCGCGCCCGCCGCGTCGCCCGCGGCCAGCGTTTCGCGCGCTTCGGCTATAACCTCGTCGATTCTGTCCGCGCGGCCTCCACCCGCCGCGCCGCCGGGCTGTCCGTCGTGCGCGAGCTCGTCGAGCCACGCGCGCGTCGCGGGCGAGACGAATGGGACGCCGCCGTCGTAGCTGAGCGCCGTCAGCCCCGGCAGCCGTCCGGCGAATGCCGCCGTCTCCGCGCGCAGCCGCGCGCGCGCCGCCGCGAAGGCCGGGCCGAGGTTCGCGAGCGCCTCGTCCGCTATGCGCTGGAGGTCTATGCAGAGCGGGTAGGACTGGAAAAGGTCG
>UQVV01000081.1 GCA_900544635.1 uncultured Cloacibacillus sp.
GAAGCTCCGCCTCGACCTTGTCGAGCGGCAGCTCGCGGAATTTCAGATGCTTGAAGAGCGTGCAGAAGCGGCAGGCGTTATATGAGCAGCCGACCGCGACCGGCAGCATGAACCTGCCTATCTCCATCGGCGGCTTGCAGATCTGTCCTTCGTAATCCATCGTCAACACCCCTTCCTTATCCCTTTATTGTAGCGGCACGCGCCTCCGCCCGCCAGCGGCGCGGGACGGAAATTTTGAAAAATTTCACAAAAAACGGCGGCCTCCGCAGCCGCGCGCCGCGTCGCGCGCGTTCGGAAGCCGCCGTAGATTCGCCGCGGGCGGGAATTTTACTCCGTGTACACCGATATGCGCTCGTCCGCGTATTTGCCGCTCTCTATCACGTCGAGCATCGCGGCGGCGTAGTCGGCGTAGCTTATGAAGCTCTCGCCCTTCGCGTTCGCCGCGAACTCCTCGCCCGCGAGCTTGTACTTGCCCGTGCGCTCGCCGTCGGCGCGGAAATCGGCGGCGGGGGAGAGGTACGTCCACGTCACGTCCTTGCGTTCGCGCAGCTCGTAAAAAGCGTCCGCGGTCGCCTGCGCCACGCCCATGAATACCGCGGGGAACTCCGGCGCGTCCATCAGCCGCGTCTTATGCTCCGCGTCGAGGTACAGGCTTCCCGCGCCGCCGACGACGTAAAGGCGCGCGGGCGAACCGGCGAGAACGCCGCAGATTTTGCGCAGCGACGTAACGTGCTGCGGCAGAGCCTCGGGCGTCCACGCGCCGAAGGCGTCTACGACCGCGTCGAAGCCCTTCAGGTCGTCCGCCGTGAGGTCGAACAGGTCCTTGATTATCGCGCTCTTCGCCGCGCTGCGGTTCTCCCCGCGAACGACCGCCGTCACCTCGTGTCTGCGGCGCGCGGCCTCCTCGACGATAAGCTTGCCCGCTTTTCCGTTGGCGCATATAACAGCAATTTTCATAAGAAATTCCTCCAGGTTTTTTAATTTCGCCGAAGTCCCTTGCGTTCCCCTCGACGCCGTTATAATATGTCCGTAGCGAAAAATTTTAAAGTAAGCACAAATTTGTGCCGTAGTAACCCAAACGATACTATTGTGAAGGAGACCGGATAAATTGGATAAAACACTGCCCGCATGCCCCGTCGAGACGACGCTCTCGCTTATCAGCGACCGCTGGAAGGTTTTGATAATACGCGACTTGCTCGGCGGGACGAAGCGCTTCGGCGAGCTGCGCAAATCTGTCGGCAACGTCTCGCAGAAGGTGCTGACCGCGAACCTGCGCTCGATGGAGGAGGACGGCCTGCTGACGCGCCGCGTCTACGCCGAGGTGCCGCCGCGCGTCGAATACACGCTCACCGAGACGGGCATGAGCCTCCGCCCCGTGCTCGACGCGATGTGGACGTGGGGCGAGAGCTACAAGGAGAAGCGCGCGGGAGGCGAAACGGCGTGAGGTTCGAGCGGCTGGCCGATACGCATGACGAGAGATACAACGCGGCGCGCGCGCTCTGCGCCGCGAGCTTTCCGTACCACGAGCAAAGAGACGGCGAAGCGCAGGCCGCGGCGCTCGCGAGCGCGGACTACCGCTTCGAGCTGATTTACGACGGCGATGAGTTCGCGGGGCTGATGTTGTGCTGGGAGGCGGAGGATTTCATCTACGTCGAGCATTTCTGCACCGCGCCGGAGCTTCGCGGACGCGGCATAGGCGCGGAGGCTTTAGCGCTTCTCGCGCAAAGCGGCAAAAAAATAATTTTAGAGATAGACCCGCCGATTGACGAAATCTCGCGCCGACGCAAAAATTTCTACGAGCGCGCGGGCTTCGCGGAAAACCCCTTCGCGCACGTCCACCCGCCCTACCACGCGGGATACCCCGGCCATCCGCTCGTCGTGATGTCGCACCCGCGCGCGCTGACGGACGCGGAGTATCGCGCGTTTGACGGTTATTTGAAGAACGTTGTGATGAAGGACGTGAAGATATAACAAGAGCGGCGGCTTCGCACAGCCGCCGCTCTTTCGTCTATTTCCCGACCGCGTAAATCAGGTCGGCCTCGGCGGTCTTTATGTCGTAGAGCGCCGCCGCCGTTTCGGAGAGCGCGTTGACGAGCGCTACGCGCGAGTCGGATTCTTCGAGCGCCGTGCCTACGTTTTCCTCGTAGCGGCGCACGGCTATGCGGTAGTCCTCGCGCGCCTGCTCCGTCTGGCGAAGCGCGACTTCCAGGCGGCTGCGCGCCGATGCTAAGTTCTGCTCGGCCTGCACTACCTCCATGCGGACGGCGTTCTTCATATCCTCGAGCTGGAAGAGCAGCTCCTTCGCCTTGGCCTTGGCCTCGCGCGTCTTTGCGCGCATCTCGCCGCCGTCGTAGAGGTTCCAGTACATTCCTATCGCGGCGACCGCCTCGCCCTCGCCGGGGAAGAAGCTGTCGTCCGCCGCGACGTAGCCCGCCGCGCCTAGAATCTGCGGCAGCGTCCGCCCCTGCGCGGCGCGCGCGAGCTTTTCGGCTTGTTTGCTCAGCAGCGCGTAGGCCTTGAGCTCCGCGCGCGCTTCGAAGGCCTGCGCCGTCCTGTCTCCGCCCGGGACGCGCGGCAGGATTTTCGCGAACTCCCTGTCTCCGCCGCCGTCGAATAACTTCTGCGCGAATATGTCGGGCGCTTCGAGCTCCGCTTTAATCAGCTCCGTTCCGACCGCGCGGCGCAGCGCTGTCAGAGCGTTGGCCTCGGCGCTCTGCGCGCGTATCAGCGAAAGCTCCGCCTCCGAGACCGCGACGCCGCCGCGCAGCACGTCGTTCTTCGCGACGACCCCGGCCTTGAAGAGCTTCTCCGCGCGCGCGAGATGTTCCTTCGCGAGCGACAAAGCTTCGCGCGCTACGCGCGCCTTGGCCTGCGCGGCGCGCAGCGCGTAGTAGGCGCGGCGGACGGAGTTTTCGACCGCCTGTTCGGTGCGCAGCTCCTGCGCCTGCGCCGCGCCGAGCGCGAGCCGCTCCGCCTCCTTCTGCGCCGTCAGCGAGCCGCCCGCGTATATGACCTGCGACAGCCCTATCGCGGCGGCGTATGTGTTCGAGCCGATTACATTGACGGATGCGGGCAATGTCATAGCGCCGAGGGATACGTTCGGAGTCAGTGTCACGCCGTCCTCCTGCCACAGGCCGCCGAGCCCCGCGAAGACGTCCGGCCCGAGCCGCGCGGCGGCGGCCTCGACCTTCGCGCGCGCCGCCTCGGTGCGCTGTTTCGCCGCGGCTATCTGCGGGTTCTCCTCGCCCGCCGCGATAAGCAGCTTCGCGAGCGCCGCGTCCTCTATATAGTCGATTTCGACGATTGGCGAGGTTTCCGCCGTTCCGGCCCCCGCGCAGGGCGCGCAGGCGAGCGTCAGCGCGGCGAGCGCGGATATAAAAATTTTCATCTTCGGCATCTTTATCATTCCTTTCACGCGCCTACGGCACGAAGCGGCGTTTGAACATCACGACCGAGGCCGTGAACATCACGGCGATGTAGGCCGCGAGCGCGAGCGTGTCGCGCCACACGTATTCGAGGCCGCCGCCCTTCAGGATTATCTGGCGCGAGATATTTATGTAATAGGTTATCGGGAAGCACTCTCCGAGGTAGCGGAAGCCCGCTGGCATCGATTCGAGCGGGAAGACGAAGCCCGAGAGCAGGACGCTCGGCAGTATGATGAAGACGGACATCTGGAGCGCCTGCGTCTGGTTCTGCGCGAAGCAGGAAATCATTATGCCGAGCGAGAGGCTCGCGACGACGTAGAAGAAGGTCAGCGCGTAGAAGAGCGTCATGCTCCCGAGGAACGGCATGTTGAATACGAAAATCCCTATGACTATCGAGATGAATATCTGCACGTAGCCGACGATGATGTAGGGGATTATCTTCGCGGTCAGCAGCTCCCATATCTTCATCGGCGTCACGAGAAGCTGTTCGAGCGTGCCCTGCTCGCTCTCGCGCACAATCGCCATCGACATCATCGATATGAGCGTCAGCGTCAGCAGCAGCCCCATGATGCCCGGCACGATGTACCACGAGGTTACGAAGTCTGGGTTGTACCAGAGGCGGATGCGCATGTCTATCGCCTGCCCCGGCACGCGGATGCCGAGGCGCGAGAATTTCTCCGCGAGTATCTCCTGCGACTTCAGCATCCCTATCGTCTGCGCCGCCGAGAGCGCCGACGAGGCGCTCAGGTTGTCCGTCGCGTCCACGATGACCTGCACGGAGGTCTGCCGCCCGCCCTGTATGTCGCGCGCGTAGTCGGGCGGGAAGACGATGCCGACCTTCGCGCGGCCCGACTCAACGTTCTCGTTGACCTCGCGCACGCTCGCGGCGAACTTTATCACGTCGAAGTAGTTGCTCGCCGTGAGGCTGTTTATCATCTCGCGGCTCTCCTGCGTCCGCGACTGGTCGAAGACGACCGTCTTCAGGTGCTTTATGTCGGTGTTTATCGCGAAGCCGAAAATCAGAAGCTGCGCGAGCGGCATGAATAAGATTATCGCGAGCGTTATCTTGTCGCGCATGACCTGGATGAACTCCTTGACGATCAGCGCGCGCATACGGTCCCAGTTCATTTCTTCGCTTCCTCCTTAGCTGCCTTCGCGTTCGCCGCGGTCGCGCTTCCTATCCCCGATATGCGCCCCGCGCCGAGGTCGTCGTGCGCGTGCGACTTCACGAGATATACGAAAACGTCCTCCATCGACTGCTCTATGCGCGCGACGCGGCAGCCCTCGAAAATCCCCTCGGCGCGCAGCTCGCGGCCGGCCGGCGCTAAAATATGCACCTTGTCGCCGAAGAAGTACGAGTCGATGAACTCTCCGCCCGCGCCCTCCTGCACCTTCGCAAGCAGCTCCATCGGCTCGGGGCACGAAATTTCGTAAAGTTTGCCGGGCAGCGTCTGCTTCAGGTTGTCGGGCGAGTCGTCGGCGATGAGCCGCCCGTAGTATATGAATGCGACCTTGTTGCAGTGCTCGGCCTCGTCCATGAAGTGCGTCGTCACCATCACCGTCGTGCCGTTCGCCGCAAGGTCGTAGATTATCTCCCAGAAGAGCAGGCGAGCCTTCGGGTCTACGCCGCTCGTCGCTTCGTCGAGGAACAGGATTTTCGGCCTGTGCAGTATCGCGCAGCCGAGCGCGAGCCTCTGACGCCAGCCGCCCGATAGCGAGGCCGTCGGCTCGTTTTCGCGCCCCGTCAGCCCCGCGAGCTCGAGCATCTCGCCGATGCGCTTTTTCTTCTCCGCGCCGCGCAGGCCGTAGAGGCCCGAATATAGGTTGAGATTTTCGATGACGGACAATTCCGGGTAGAGCGAGAACTTCTGCGACATGTAGCCGATTTTCTCCTTGAGCTTCTGCCCGTTCGAGGCGAGGTCCATCCCGAGGACGAGGCCGCGCCCCGAGGTCGGAGCCAGCAGGCCGCAGAGCATCCGTATCGTCGTGGACTTCCCCGCGCCGTTCGGGCCGAGGAAGCCGTAGACCTGCCCTTCCTCAATCGACATGTTGATGTCGTCGACGGCGGTGAAGGAGCCGAACTTCTTCGTCAGGTGCTCAGTCTGTACGACTACCGGGGGCATTGCGCCGCGCTCCTTCCCGCGAAGGCTACGAACAAATCTTCGAGCCCCGGCTCGATTTCGCGCATCTCCGGCATTTCAGCGCCGTGTTCGCGGAAGGCCGCCGCCGCGGAATCGCGCGCGCCCTGCGCGTCGTCCGTGACGACGTGGTACTTCGAGCCGAACATATTCGCGTCCACGATGTGCGCGCGCCCAGAGAGCCACGCGCCAGCCTCGCGCGCGCCCGTCGCGAGGCTCATAATCTTGTACGGATAGCGAGAGAGCAGCTCGCCCGTCGTGCCTATGTCCAAAATGCGCCCGCCGTTCAAAAACAGCTTGCGCGTGCAGAGCTCCGCCTCGTCCATATATGGCGTGCTGACCGCTATCGTCAGCCCCTCGTGGTTGAACTGGTAGAGCAGCGCCCAGAATTCGCGCCGCGCCACGGGGTCTACGCCAGTCGTCGGCTCGTCGAGCAGCAGTATCTCGGGCGTGTTCAGCAGCCCTATCGCGAGCGCGAGCTTCTGCTTCATGCCGCCCGACAAATTTCCCGCGAACCTGTCGCGGAAGCCCCAGAGGCCGACGCGCGACAAGATGAACTCCGCGCGCTCCTCGACAGCCTTTTCCGGCTTGCCGTAGAGCGAGCCGAAAAGCCGTATATTCTCCATGACGCTCATATTCGTGTAAAGGCTGAAAAGCTGCGGCACGTAGCCCGCGCGGGTTCTCGCCGCGCGCCTGTCCGCAGAGCCGAGCAGCAGGCATTCGCCCTCGTCGGGGTTGATGATGCCCATCGCCATGCGCATCATCGTCGTCTTGCCAGCGCCGTCCGGCCCTATGAAGCCGAAGATTTCGCCGCGCCGTATCTCGAGCTCCACGCCGTCGAGAGCGCGCGCCGCGCCGAAGCTCTTCGTCACGTTATGGTAGGAGAGGACGACCTCAGCCGCCGTCATAATATCGTAACGTCCGCCGGCATTCCGGGCTTTATGACGCCCTCCGTATCCTTTATCGAAACTTTAATCCAGAACACCATGTTTGCGCGCTCGCTCTGCGTCAGCGACATGCGCGGATTGTACTCGGCCTGCTGGTTGATTTCCGTCACCGTCGCCTCGAACGCCTTGTTCGGGAACGGGTCCACGAAGACGCTGCATTTCGCGCCGAGCTTGACGAGCGACAGCTGCGTCGAAGGAATGTAGAGCTTCACCCAGCAGTCCGTAAGGTCGCCGAGCGTCGCGACGGGCGCGCCCGCCGCTATCACGTCGCCCTCCTCGTAATTCTTCGTCAGCACCGTGCCCGCGACCGGAGAATAGAGCGTCTTGTAGCTCACGAGCGTCTTGGCCTTCTCGTACGCGGCCTCGGCGCGCGCGGCGTTCGCCTCCGCTGCGGCTATCTGCTCCGGCCTCGGGCCGTTTTCGAGCAGACGCAGCTGCTCCGCCGCGGCCTTCATGACGTTGTAGGCGGCCTTCGACTGCTCCGACGCGAGCTCCGCGTCGCGCGCCGCGACCACGCCGTCCGCCGCGAGCGCAGCGAAGCGTTCCTCGTCGCGCTTCGCCTGCTCGTATTGAGCGCGCCGCGCCGCGACCTCGGCCCTCGCGCGCGCTATATCCTCCTTGCGGAAGCCGCTGCGCAGCTCCGCAAGCTGCGCGCGCGCCGCGGCGAGCGCCTGCTCCGCCATCATCACGTCGTCGTCCGCGCCGTCCATCGACAGCTGCGCGACGAACTGCCCTTTTTCAATTTTGTCGGACTCCTCAATCGCGAGCTCGAGGATGCGCCCGCCCGCGAGCGGCGCGAGCTGCACCTGCGTCACCTCGACCGTCCCCGATGCGCGCACATGCGACGTGTCCGGCCTCTCTTTAAGATAAATCGCCGCCGACGTGCCGACTATCAGCAGCGCGGCCGCCGCGGCTAAAATTCCCTTGCCTGTGAAAATTCCGGAAAGCTTCACAACATCGTCCCCCTTTACAGGTACTTACCGTATTATCCTCGCAGCGTATGAAAAAGTCAAAACGCGAAGGCCCGGCGAGCCCCGCCGCGCGCACAAAAAACGGCGGCCTCCCGCAGGTGGGGAAGCCGCCGTGAAATTTCCGCTCGTTCGCTATTTTACGCCGCGCGCGTTCGCGTACTCGCGAGCCGCTTCTATCAGCAAATCGTCTTCGTCCTTCGTACGCGCCGCTATGCGGACGAACTTTCCGTCGAGGCCCGCGAAGTTCCGCGTGTGGCGGACGACGATGCCGCGCTCGAGCATGAAGCGTATGAAGTCCTCGTCGTCCGGCGCTTCGACTAGGAAGAAGTTCGCGCAGGTC